>CANFED010000005.1 GCA_947445995.1 Oxalobacteraceae bacterium
ACCTGTGGTGCCATGAACTTGACAGCCTCCTGCCGGTTAGTCGTGGCGTAGCAGATATCCCCTTTTTTAGGCTCGGCGATGTCAGGAAAGCGCTGTTTGAGCGCGGCAATGATGTCTGCCGTATCGTCAACGGACAAGGTCGTTTGCGATACATACGCAAGCATGTCAGGACGTGCGACTTGGAGAAGTGCAACATCATCGGTGGTCTCGACCAGATACATGCCCTGCTCGGACTGGCCCATTGTTCCCTCGACTTCAGGATGACCGTCATGTCCGATCATGATGATCTCGCGACCATCGCGGCGCATTTTTTCGACTTCAACATGGACTTTCGTCACCAGCGGACAAGTCGCGTCAAAAATGCGCAAGCCACGCTCTTCAGCCTCGGCTTTCACTGCTTTCGATACACCGTGGGCAGAAAACACGACCGTTTGTCCAGTCGGTACATCCGCCAATTCTTCGATAAAAATCGCCCCCTTGGTACGCAAGTCATCGACAACATAGGCGTTGTGGACGATTTCATGCCGCACGTAGATCGGCGCGCCAAACTGGATCAGAGCCCGTTCGACGATTTCAATGGCACGATCGACTCCGGCACAAAATCCACGCGGCTGCGCCAACAAAATTTCCTTGTTACTCGTCATCTGGATGCCCTTAAAAACCTACATGAAATAAACCGTACACAGAGCAATGTAATTTACAAGACACCAATAATCCTGACTTCAAATGTCAGTGATTGTCCGGCTAGCGGGTGATTGAAATCAAAGACGGTATCGTCACCGGCCAGTTCGCGCAGCACGCCGGCGAACCGCCCTCCTCCGGGCGCATTGAATTCGACCACATCTCCGATCGCATACTGCTCCCCGAACTGCGAATTCTCAGCCAGAGTGGCGCGCGAGACGCGCTGGACAAGCGCCGGATTCCGCGGACCAAACGCTTCATCCGGCAAGAGTTCAAACGTCTCGTTGGCACCCTCTGGCAAACCCAGCAAACGCTGCTCAAGAAACGGTGCCAGCTGACCACTACCCAACTGCAGCGTGGCAGGATTGTCATTGAACGTTGTAACAATTTCGGTGCCATCTGGTGTGGCAAGACGGTAATGCAAGGTAAGGTAAGCGCCGTCCGTGACAACCGGCTGTTGGGTAAGCGACATCAAATATTCCTGAATGACTAATAAGACGCTATTTTAAGCCACGATGACGCCAGACTTTGCCGCACCCATCAAATGATCGCGTAATGTCATTCGTTCAACTCTATGCACACGGCATCGACCGCTATGGCAATTTCCGATTGGCCCGAACATCAGCGCCCGCGCGAACGACTTATTGCTCATGGCGCTGCAATGCTGTCCGACGCGGAGTTGCTCGCTGTCTTCCTTCGTATTGGGGTCACGGGCAAAAGCGCGGTTGATCTCGCACGTGACATGGTTGAGCACTTTGGCTCGCTCAATGGCCTGTTCCAGGCCAGCGTTACTCAATTTTCGGCAGTGCATGGTCTGGGACCGGCCAAGTTTGCCCAGTTACAGGCAGTCATGGAACTGGCAAAACGTGCTCTTGCAGAACAATTAAAAGCAGGCATGGCACTGTCGTCCCCTCAGGTGGTGAAACAGTATTTGCAATTATCACTCGGCCATAAAAGCTATGAATCATTCACCGTGCTGTTCGTTGATGTCGGCAACAGACTCATTGCGACCGAGGAACTGTTCCGGGGCACACTGACCCACGCCAGCGTCTATCCACGCGAAGTCGTCAAGGCAGCATTGCGCCACAATGCTGCTGCGCTTATTCTGGCGCACAACCATCCTTCCGGGAATCCGCTACCTAGCCAGTCGGATCACGCCCTGACGCGCACACTCAAGAGCGCGCTGGCAATGATCGACGTCAAGGTACTCGATCACTTCATCGTCGCCGGCAACGAGGTTTATTCATTCGCCGAACACGGGCTAGTGTGAAGATCGTCGACCAATTTTACTGCAGCCACCACATTGTTAATTTTTTTATTATTGCAAGACACAATTGTTTTTCGCAAGTCGTTGAATAACCTCAATTTTTTGGTTATACTCGCTTTTTTTCCAATTTCGGAAACTATTAAGGAGTGAGATATGGCACGAGTTTGCCAAGTCACCGGGAAAAAGCCGATGGTCGGTAATAATGTTTCCCATGCAAATAACAAAACGAAACGCCGATTTTTGCCTAACCTGCAACGTCGTCGTATTTTCGTTGAGTCCGAGAACCGTTGGGTTTCCCTGCGGCTGTCCAACGCTGGTCTGCGCACCATCGACAAGCTCGGCATTGATGCCGTCCTGGTAGACATGCGCGCTCGCGGCGAAAAAGTCTAACTAGCAGAATAAAGGAACCATCATGGCTAAATCTGGCCGCGACAAAATCAAGCTGGAATCGACCGCAGGTACGGGTCACTTCTACACGACTACAAAGAACAAGCGTACGACCCCGGAAAAAATGTCGATCATGAAATTCGATCCGAAAGTACGCAAGCACGTCGAATACAAAGAGACAAAGATCAAGTAATTGACTGTTATCTCGCTCGATGAGTACTAAAGCCGGTCGCGCTCGCGAGCGGCTTTTTTTTGCCTGTCGCTGCTGCATCCATCAATAAATAAGTGTGCGCGCATAAAAAAGCGGTCCGCAAAACGGACCGCTTTTTATCGTACGCCGGGAAAGTCCCGGCTGAACCTTGAATCAGGCGTAACTGCGCAAGCGGAACGAAAATTCCTGCAGCGCCCTGATGCCGGAAGCCTCGGCACGTGTGCACCAGTCCTGCAATTGCAGCAGTAACTGATCGCGACTGCTATGCGAACGCTCCCAGATAGCACTCAACTCCGTGCGCATCTCATGCATTGTCTGCAGGGGCTTGCTGTGCAAGAACAGCTCTCGTAACTGCTGCTGCTGCGGCACCTCGAGTTTCGCGGGCTCCCGATGCAGCAATCGTTTCGCCGACTTCAGGAAACCTGATTCCAGCTTCGCTGTACCGCGTAATTGTCCCTGCTCATCGTGCCAGGTTGTCCGTAACGATTTGGCATATTTCGACATCACGTCGTAGCGATTCGAGATCACTGATTGCAAGGTATCGAAGTCCGCAACCAGCTTCAACCGATCGAATTTAGGCTGAGGTGCGATTTTCTTGACCTTTGCCAAACCAATGATTTCCATCATGCGAATGTACATCCAGCCAATATCGAATTCGTACCACTTCGATGACAACTTCGCGGACGTACCAAACGTGTGATGGTTGTTGTGCAATTCTTCACCACCGATCAAGATACCGATCGGGAAAATATTGCGCGACGCATCCGTACAGTCGTAGTTGCGGTAGCCCCAATAGTGACCAATACCATTAATGATGCCAGCAGCGGTGATCGGGATCCAGATCATCTGTACAGCCCATACCGTCACACCGAGCACACCAAACAACATCACGTTGACGATTAGCATGAGGCCAACGCCCTGCCAGCTAAAACGCGTGTAGAGATTTTTTTCAATCCAATCATCTGGCGTACCGTGACCATATTTCTCGATGGTTTCCATGTTCTTGGATTCGGTGCGATACATTTCCGAGCCAGTCAGCAACACGGCGTTAATACCGCGTGTGACCGGGCTGTGCGGATCGTCGACGGTTTCGCATTTGGCGTGATGCTTGCGGTGAACTGCTGCCCATTCTTTGGTGACCATGCCGGTCGTTAGCCACAGCCAGAAGCGGAAAAAATGGCTTGGAATGGCATGCAATTCCAGAGCACGATGTGCCTGGTGACGATGAAGGTAAATCGTGACGCCAGCGATCGTGATATGCGTCACGATCAGCGAATAGATAACGACTTGCCAGACACTCGCGCCGGTCAGGCCGTTGGACAGGAAGTCGAGAACTGCGTTAAAGACAGTGTTCAAAATAGCACTACTCCACGGTTAGAAAATTTTCGCCGGTTACGCTGGGCCAGCGCACCTGCTTGTAGTAATTTGGACCTGAATTGTACCCGCTTTACTCGGTGCGACCCAAAGTTGGCGCAGCGATGTCTTTCGCGATCGGCGGCACGCCAACTGCCGGCATCGGCTCATTGAGGATACGAATCTCTCGCTGGTTATAAGGGATACGAATGTTATTGGATTGCAGCACCCGCCAGACTGCCAGGTTGACGTCGGATGTGACGCCGAAAGTACCATTTTCGGGATCAACAATCATGAACCCGAGTTCAATCTCCAATCCGTCAGGGCCAAAAAAACGTAGCACCGCACTCGGCGGCGACTCTTTCGAGACCCGCGGCACTGTCGCCGCAGCCGCGTCAAGCAGCGGCAACAGTTTCTCGATATCAGTATCGTAGGCAACCGTCACCTTGGTACTCAAGCGCAACAACCGATCCGACAAGGAGAAATTCTGCATCGGCCCGGATACAAACAACTCGTTCGGAATGACAGATTCGACGCCATCGAGCCCGCGCAACACCGTGTAACGCGTATTGATCCGGGTAACCTGTCCGTAATACTTGTCGACCGTCACCATATCGCCAATCGCCATGCTGCGTTCAAGCAATATGACAAAGCCCGATATATAACTCCCGACAATCTTTTGCAAACCCAATCCAATTCCGACACCAAGCGCGCCACCGAAAACCGACAACACGGTCAAATCGATTCCGACCAGAGAAAGACTGACCAACACGGCGATCAGGATCAGGACGGCGCGCGCCATGCGCGCCATCACCGCCCGGATGGATGAATGCACCGAATCAAGTCGCATCAAACGCTGTTCGAGCGCTGCCCCTGCCCACAAGGCAACCATCAAAGTCCCCATGACCGAGACGACTGCCTGCAGGATGGTCAATAGCGATACTTTGTAACGCCCCAACGGCAACACGGTTTTTTCCAGCAGATCAATCAGGTCGGGCCACAAACCTGTGATGTACAGCGCAAAACCGATCCAGACGCAGGCCGCTACCAGCTTCTCAATCGACACGACACTGGCACTGACCTGCCGTCCATGAGAAAAGGCGCGACGCAACACATAGAAACTCAGCCGCACCAGCACGAACGAAGCAAGCAGCGGAATGGCGACACGCAATAGATTGATGTGATGAGCTTGAGCCAGGATAGGACGCGCCACCAAGACCAGGCAAAGGCTGATCGTTGGTGCCAGCACGCGAGAAAAACTTTCCAGGCCAATCCGCAAGATGCCTTCGTCTGGAGATCGCCGCACAAAAGCAGCACGAATCAACCGTGCCAGCGACCATCCGAGCAACAGGCAACCCGCGATAGTGGCCATTTGCCAGAGCACGCCTGGCTCTCGCAAATCGGACCACAAGTCTGACAGCAAGCCGGAAACAAAGTTAATTGGCATTGGCAATGCGCACGCGCGCCTCCGGTCAGACTATTTTTATACGCTCGAATACGGCAGCAAAGAAACCGTCGGTCTGGTGCTGGCTAGGGGTCAGCTTGAGGTAGTCCTGCATGTCCAGCTCAATCCGCTGTTCAGCCAGCACACTTTTCATTGGTACCAGGACGAAATCGGCGTGCGTAGCCAAGAAAGCTGTCACGATATCTTCGTTTTCTTCGTCCAGCAAACTGCACGTAGCATAAACCAGACGCCCACCAGTCTTGACCATACGGGCAGCACCCGCAAGGATCGACGTTTGCTTGACATTGAGTTCGGCCACGCCGACCAATGTCTGACGCCATTTGACATCCGGGTTACGGCGTAGCGTGCCGAGTCCGCTACATGGAGCATCAACAAGGACGCGGTCAATCTTGCCGGCGAGTCGCTTGATCTTGGCATCGTTTTCATGCGCAATCTGGACCGGATGCACATTGGACAAGCCGCTACGGGCCAGTCGTGGCTTGAGCTTGGCCAGACGCTTTTCGGAAATATCGAAGGCATACAAGCGACCGGTATTGCGCATCGCTGCGCCCAGAGCGAGTGTTTTTCCACCGGCACCGGCGCAAAAGTCGACCACCATCTCACCGCGCTTGGCACCGACGATTTGCGCCAGCAACTGACTACCTTCATCTTGCACTTCGATCAGACCATCCCGGAATAACGGCAAATTCTGCAAGGCGGGTTTCTTTAGCACGCGCAATCCAACCGGGGAAAACGGCGTGACTTCTGCGAGGATGGGTGCCTCTGCCAGTGCTGTCATGACTTCTTCGCGCGAAGCCTTGATCACGTTGACGCGCAAGTCCAGCGGAGCCGGTTCGTTGAGCGCTGCGGCCAGCGCCAGAGCACCCTCTTCACCCTCACGCGCCACGAGTTTATCGAACAACCATTGGGGCAAATTGGAACGCATCACGGGAGGCAACAACGTTCTGTCGATTTGCATCGTGTGCTCAAGCCAGGCGGTCTCTTCTTCACTCAATCCGCCCAGCGAGTCGGCACCAACGGCACCGGCCAGACCCAGCAAGGTCATACGTCGCATCGTCGGGCCATTGCCGGATTCGGAAAAACTGGTGTAGACCGATTTGTTACGCAAGACGCCGTAGATACCTTCGGCGATGGCACCGCGTTCGCGCGAACCGAGCTTCGGATGTTCACGGAAAAAGCGCGATAGTGTGCCATCGGCAGGGCCTGTGAAGCGCAGGATATCGCGCAGGATTTCTTCGGTGCTGGTAACAATTGCGGGAGGCAATCTCATGGAATTTCTCTCAAAAATTAGGTGGTGCCAGTTAATTCGGTCGCTAGCAGAACCCGACCATCGCGCAGGCTCAAACGTCCGTTGACAAACCAGCGTACGACTTGCGGGTAAAGCAGGTGTTCCTGTTCCAGCACGCGGTCCGACAGCGACTGCTCGGTGTCATCTTGCTGCACAACGACCACGGCCTGCGCAATGATCGGACCATGATCAAGGTCGGCAGTAACGAAGTGGACCGTCGCGCCATGCACCTTCACACCCGCCGACAGTGCCTGACGGTGGGTTGCCAGCCCTGGGAAACTGGGTAACAAGGATGGATGGATGTTGATCATCCGTCCCTGGTAATGATCGACAAACCAGGGCGTGAGGATGCGCATGAAGCCCGCCAGCACAACCAGGTCCGGGGCATGGAGATCAATCGCCGCGAGCAGCGCTGCATCGAAACTGTCACGTGACGAGTAGTCCTTGCTTGGAATGACGACGACCGGAATCTGCAAACTTGCTGCATAAGCCAATCCATCCGCATCAGCACGACTGCTGATGACTGCCGCGATTCGGCATGGCCATTGTTCCTGCTGCGCGGCATTGACTATGGCCTGCATGTTGCTGCCACGGCCGGAAATCAGGATCACGATATTTCTCATGGCGCGCATTGTACCGTAAGGACCCGGCATTCAAGGCTGCTTGCAAAGCCAATCAGGAAGTAGGTGGATGGTGGGCCGGAATGGACGGCAAAATCTACTGAAACGAATAGAAAACCCGGAAAGATACTTTTTTCTCGGCCCAAAAGTCCGCTGCATCGCGAAACACATCGAGCAGTGTTTCCCGTGCTTCCTTGTCGAATTTCGGCGTGTTGGGTAATTGTTCTAGGACGACGAGAAAGCCAGGTTGCGGGCCAGCCTTGAAGGTCAGATCTGTCACGCAGTCCGCCAGGGCATCAAAATTTTTCCCGAAATGCCGTGGAAAATAAAATGACTCGGCGATACATGTCAGTACTTGCTGCTTGGTAAGCGCATCAGCACAGTATGCATACAGAAAGTGCTGTCCAAGGCGCGCGGCTTCTTCCTGCAATTCGGCCACCCGAAACGCACGGATGGACTGCACCGCATTTGGCGGCACGGTTTTAAGCAAACTCATTTCTCCCTCAATTCGAGTAATCATTGTGTGGTGCGTGGTTACTACTCTTCTTTGATACGTCGGAACGACGTGTAGTGGTCGGCAGTATAAAAATAGTCAGCGCCTTGCTGTGGTCGACCGCCAACGATGATCCGGCGGGCACCGCGATCGCGCGCACCAGGTGTTGGTACTGTGTATTCATGGTAATACCCGCGTTTTTCCCGAGGCAGTTGTTGTTCATAGTTGCCAAAGACAGAACCGTCTTTTGAGTAGGGAAATGGTCCGCCGCGCTTGATCAGCACGAGCGTCGTTCGGGCTTGGGGTGGCAGCGCACTTGCGGCGATGCTCCCCTGCTCCGGCATTTGCCGGGCCATGACACCCGACGCAAGAATCGCCACGACGCAACCGGCCAGCATTTGTCTTGGCGTCTTGAAGGACACGGTACTTTCCTTGAGGTTGGTGGCGTCGCATAACGAAATCTGCGCGCAATCCGGTAGGGTAACGTGTTGTGTTGCTTGAATCAACCCGAATCACCAATTGCCGAACGTAGACCACCAACACAACATAGAGAAAACCCTCGAATACGGTACATTTCCAGCGAAGGGACCTGCGTAAAACAGTTTGTTTCAAAAAACGGCAAGACACATCGGAGGGGGCTGAAGTTTAATTGAGCTATCAACATTGAAGGAGAATTCTGATGAATAAATCCGTTAACCAGTTAGTGGTCGCGCTGGGCATTTCCCTTGCCCTGCTGGGCGCAAGCTCCATTGCAAGCGCCAATGACCGCTCGAATATCAACTGGTCTGTCAACATAGGAGTCCCGTATGCCTATGCTCCCGCCCCCGTGTACGTCCAGCCACCACCTGTTTATTACACGCCCCAACCCATCTACGTTCAGCCAGCACCAGTCTATATCAGACCTGAGCCGGTTTTTAGACCGGCCTATCCCGTGATCTATGCTCCCTACCCTGGCCCGGTTTACCGCGAGTATGGGTGGCGCAGGCACCACCACTGGCATCACGACCGCGACTGAGGCATCGCTGGAACCACATCAAAAAAAGCCAGCACGTCGGCACGGCGGGCCAGCGCATCACGCTCACCCAGCGCAATGAGTTCGCTCGTATAACTCGACTCGAACAACAGATACGACGCCAGCGCCGCACCACGCACCTCGGTAGCGCCTATCCCGGCCAGCATCATCCGTATCGGCTTGGGCAGGCTCCCCGTATGCCGACTGGCAATTTCATCGAGTCGCTGCGATGGCGCAATGATCAGCATTTCTACCGGGCGCAACTGAGTCTGGCTGCGCTGCGCATCGGTCAGCACCGACAAGGTCAGGTTGATGCGGTTCATGCGTTCAATATCGACTGCCAGGCTGTCAAGGAAAATGCTCGACATCGCGTGTCCGGCAATTTGCGCCAGGCTGGGATAGCGAGCAGTGACAGCATTATCATGTGCCGGCTCATGTAGCCGACCAGCGCCGATCACGAAAACCCTGTCAGCACCAAGATGGATGGCTGGTGAAATCGGTGCCAACTGGCGCATGGAGCCATCGCCGCAATATTGACGCCGGCCGTCGCAATATAACGGCGTGGCAGGAAAAATCAACGGGATCGCAGACGAGGCCAGCAAATGCTCGACACCAATCTGGGCGCGCATCGATACGCGCTGTGTCCGGACCCACGGCGCAATATCAATCTCACTCTGATAAAACGTGATGTGCTGCCCGCCCGTGTAGGACGATGCCGTAACAGCCAGCGCATGCAGTTTGCCATCCAGCAGTGCCGCATCAAGACGCGGAAAATTCAGCATACGGTGAAGCAATGTCACCAGCGGGGTATTGTCGAGCAGCGCATTGGGCGGATTGGCATGCCACCGACGTAACAGCCAGCCGAACGACAGCAACGACAGCCAGCGCGCACCTGAACGCAGGACTCCCAGAGAATCGGCGCGATACACCTGCTCGACTGAAAAGTTCTCCCATATCTTGAGTATCAACTGCAGGCCTTCACCGAAATCATCTGCATGACAGGCCAGTGCCGTCGCATTGATTGCCCCGGCGGACGTGCCGCAGATGATGTCGTACGGATTGCGCTCTGCCGCCCAGCCCGCCTCGCACAGGATGAGCGAGACAGCCTTGAGTACACCGACTTGATAGGCACCCCGTGCGCCACCGCCACTCAGAACCAGCCCAGTTTTTTTAGGATTGTGCATAGCGGGCGATTAGTCGCCCTTGACCGTTCCTTCCCGACGCGGATCGGCACCACCGAACCAGACGTCTTCGCCATGTATGTTCATACGCATGATGCCTTGCAGTCCGGACGTCTGTTCCATGAGGCGCACGTTGTGGCCTTTGGCTTTGAGTGCCGCGACGAGCGCATCGGGCACGCGACCTTGCTCCAGCTCGGTAGGACCATTGCGGCTACCGAAATTGGGCAAGCTGATCGCGTGTTGTACATCCAGCCCCCAATCCATCATCCCGACCATGACCTTACCGACATAATTGATAATCGCCGAGCCACCCGGCGACCCTACCGACAACATCAACTTGGACGTGCCCTTTTCAAAAACAAAAGTCGGGGACATCGCACTGCGGGGACGCTTTCCGCCCTGCACCCGATTCGCAATCGGACCGTTCTCATCGGCGGCATCAAATGAAAAATCCGTTAACTGGTTATTGAGCAAAAAACCGTCGACCATCTGGCGTGAGCCGAACTGGTTTTCAATCGAAGTCGTCATCGATACAGCATGTCCTCGCGCGTCAACGATCGAGAGATGCGTGGTCGAATTGAACTCAGGCGACGTATCCACGCCTTGCGCCAGCATGGTCGCCAGTGGTTGACCAGGCCGCGCAACGCCCATTGATTTTTCACCGATCAGCGCGCCGCGGGCAGCAAGGTAGTGCTTGTCCAGCAGTGACTTGACACTATTGCCCGGCAGCGGCACGAAGTCCGTATCGGCGACATAGCGGGCACGATCGGCAAAGGCCAGTCGACCCGCTTCGGAAAACAGGTGCACCCCCTCGGCATTGAGCACGCCCTCCGTAGGTGCATAAGCGCTCATGTTGCGCGCTTCGAGCATGCCCAGGATTTGCGCAATCGCAATGCCACCAGAAGAAGGCGGCGGCATCCCGCACACGGTCCAGAAGCGGTAATCGTGACACACCGGTTCGCGCACTTTGGCCTGGTAAGCGGCAAGGTCGGCCACTGTCAGGCCACCCGGATTGGTTGGATGTCCCTGCACTTTGGCCGCGATATCGCGCGCTACCCGCCCCGCGTAAAACGCATCGGCACCGCCGGCGGCAACTTCGCGCAGAACACTCGCCAGTGCCGGATTTTTAAGCAGATGGCCCGCGCTCCACGGCTTGCCGTCCTGGCTATAAAAATAGGCGGCGGCCGTCGCGTCGCGCTTCAGAAATTGTTCGCCATCGAGCAGGCTGGCCAGACGCGCGCTGACGACGAAACCTTCATCGGCCAGTTTGATGGCTGGCTTAAATAACGATGCCCAAGGCAACTTTCCATCCTGCCGATGCGCCAGCTCCAGCATTCGCAGCAATCCGGGCGTGCCGACCGAACGACCACCGACCACGCTGTCGTCGAACGCCATCGGTTTGCCGTCGGCATTGAGGAACAGCTTTTCGGTGGCACTTGCCGGTGCAGTCTCGCGGCCATCGTAGGCCTGCACGCCATGACCGTCGAACGCCATCAGAAAGCCACCGCCACCGATACCTGATGACTGCGGCTCGACCAGGGTCAATACCATCTGGGCCGCGATCGCTGCATCGATGGCAGATCCCCCTGCGTTGAGCATCTGGTAACCGGCGTCAGTGGCCAGCGGATTGGCCGACGCGATCATGAATTTTTTTGCCACGACACCGATTTTTTCGGTGTAGCCAGTGGCGGCTTCGGGAGTGGATTTGGTGGAAGGGAAAATTGGTGTGGACTGGCTGGCACAACCGGTCAGGGTGACTGCACTGAAGACAAGGGAAGCGAGATTGAGTTTGGCCATGCGGACTCCATGCAAAACAAAAAAGGCAAGCACATTGCTTGCCTCAGTGTAGGCCGCCCGCCGGCCGCTGTCATCGACAAATCCGTTGCGAGTTACTGCGACAGATCAGTCTGTGTTTATTTCGGCTGCATCCGGATCGCACCGTCCAGGCGGATGGTTTCGCCATTGAGCATGACGTTTTCGATAATGGCCTTGGCCAGGTGCGCGTACTCGGCAGGACGCCCGAGCCGGGGTGGGAACGGCACCATTTTGCCCAGCGCATCCTGTACTTCCTGTGGCATGCCAAGCAGCATCGGCGTCTCGAAAATACCGGGTGCAATCGTCATCACGCGAATACCGCTACGCGACAAGTCGCGCGCCATCGGCAGGGTCAGACCAACCACGGCAGCTTTCGACGAAGCGTACGCGGCTTGTCCGATCTGGCCGTCGTAGGCCGCAACCGATGCGGTATTGATGATGATGCCGCGTTCGCCGTGTTCGACGCCGTCGGTTTTTTCCATCGCCGCCGCGGCCAGTCGCGCCATGTTGAAGGTGCCGACCAGATTGATGTTGACTGCGCGCTGAAACGCATCGAGTGGATGCGGACCATTTTTTCCTACCGTCTTGATGGCCGGTGCCACGCCGGCACAATTGACCAGACCCCGCAACGTGCCCATAACGACAGCCGCATCGACTGCAGCCTGACCATCAACTTCCGAGGTCACGTCACATTTGACGAACTGACCACCAAGCTCGGCAGCAAGCGCAATACCCGCTTCGACCTGAACATCGGCCAGCAGCACTTTGCCGCCGTTGGCTGCGATCATGCGGGCGGTGGCGGCACCGAGTCCCGACGCGCCGCCGGTGATCAAGAATACATTGTCTTTGATTTGCATACTGTTCTCGCAAGGTTAGAAAAATGAAGGATGTCCATGCTAATGACGTTTACGTCAACGTCAAGCTGGCAAGATTGTAACGGCAATTTTTCGCTGGTCCGAAAAAAGGCTGTCATGGCAGCCTTGCTTTGCATGTCGCACACCCCCCATTGGATGCAGAACTCGGGCGCTATCGGGACAGCGGCGGCGCTGACAATGCGGGTGCCGTGATGGGTGCAACCGGCATGCTGCTGTGCGCGCCGCCCATTTGCGGTCCTGTGGCCGGCAGTAACGGCACCATTAATAACGCAACGATGTTGATGATCTTGATCAGCGGATTGATGGCCGGGCCGGCGGTGTCCTTGTACGGATCGCCCACCGTGTCACCGGTGACTGCCGCCTTGTGCGCGTCCGAACCCTTGCCGCCGTGATGGCCGTCTTCGATATACTTTTTGGCGTTATCCCAGGCCCCGCCACCGGTCGTCATCGAGATTGCCACGAACAGGCCTGTCACGATGGCACCCATCAGCAATCCGCCCAGCGCAGCAGGTCCGAGCAACATGCCGACCAGAATCGGTATGATCACCGGCAGCAGCGATGGCAGGATCATTTCCTTGATGGCTGCCGTCGTCAGCATGTCGACGGCCTTGTCGTATTCCGGCTTGCCCGTGCCATCCATGATGCCCTTGATATCGCGGAACTGGCGACGCACCTCGACCACCACCGCACCTGCCGCCCGCCCGACCGCTTCCATTGCCATCGCACCGAACAGATACGGAATCAGGCCGCCGATAAACAGGCCGACAATGACCAGAGGATTTGACAGGTCGAACGAGGTGCTTTTTCCGACGGAATCGAGCGCATGGGTATAGTCGGCAAACAAGACCAGCGCGGCCAGTCCGGCCGAGCCGATCGCATAGCCTTTGGTCACTGCCTTGGTGGTATTGCCGACCGCATCGAGCGGATCGGTGATGGCACGCACCGAGTCGGGCATGCCGGACATCTCGGCAATGCCGCCGGCGTTATCGGTAATCGGACCATAGGCATCGAGCGCGACGATGATGCCGGCCATCGACAACATCGACGTGGCGGCAATCGCGATGCCGTACAGACCACCGAGGTAATACGACACCAGAATCGCGACGCACACGGCCAGCACCGGATACGCCGTCGACTTCATTGACACGCCTAAGCCAGCAATGATGTTGGTGCCGTGGCCTGTGGTCGATGCCTGGGCGATATGCTGCACCGGCTTGAAGTCCGTACCGGTGTAGTACTCGGTGATGTACACCATCAGCCCTGTCAGGACGATGCCGACCACGGCCGACCCCATCATCGACAAGCGCATCTCCGGCGGCATCACGGTCCACGTCACGGCGGCAAAGCCGATCAGCGACAAGCCGGCTGCCCACCACAACCCGGTGTACAACGCCGACATGATTTTCTTGCCGGGTTTGGCTTTCACCATTGAGCAGCCAATAATCGACGCGAGGATTGATACGCCGCCGAGCAGCAGCGGATACAGCGCCGCCTGCGCTTCATTGCCCTTGATGAGCAACGCGCCCAGCAGCATTGTCGCGATCAGCGTCACCACATAGGTTTCAAAGAGGTCGGCTGCCATGCCAGCGCAGTCGCCGACGTTGTCGCCGACGTTATCGGCGATGACAGCAGGATTGCGCGGGTCATCTTCCGGGATCCCGGCCTCGACCTTGCCAACCAGGTCGGCACCGACATCGGCACCCTTGGTGAAGATGCCGCCGCCCAGACGCGCAAAGATTGAAATCAGCGACGCCCCGAAGGCCAGCCCGATCAGCGGTTTGAGCAAGTCATGCAGCACGACTGCGCCAACGGCAGCCGAACTCAGGTACCAGTAGAACAAGGTCACGCCAAGCAATCCCAGACCGACGACCAGCATGCCGGTGATGGCACCGCCGCGAAAGGCCACGTCGAGTGCGTCGTTCATGCCGCGCGTAGCGGCCTGGGCGGTACGCACATTGGCTTTCACCGACACGTTCATGCCGATGAAACCACACCCCCCCGACAGGACCGCGCCAACCAGAAAGCCGATGGCAGTAACCAAACCCAGTCCCGGCAGCAGCGCAATGAGCAAGAACAACATCGCGCCGACCATGCCGATAGTCCGGTACTGGCGCGCCAGATACGCCGAGGCACCCAGTTCGATGGCAGCAGCAATTTCCTGCATGCGCGGATTACCTGCATCCTGCTTCAGAATCCAACTACGCGATACCAGACCGTACATCACTGCGACGATTCCGCATGCTACGGCGAACCACAACCCTGCTGTTGCCATGTCGACTCCTCCTCATGTTCACAACCACGTTCACATTGGAAAAAGTATGGCGATACAGCGCCGCATTGCGCCGGCATCTGCTGCGTCGTCATGCTCAGGTCTACCCCTGCACTACACTACCTTGCCGGTGGCGACCACTGTTTGATGCAAGTTGACCGCTACTGTAAGCCACATCGGACGAGCGACCAAGAAAAAGCGGACACATGGTCCGCTGTTTTCTTACTTGGCCAGCGCGTCGAACGCTGCATCCCGTATTGCCTCGACGGCCCCGACCCCCGCAATCTTGCGATATTTCGGAGCGCCCGGTGCTCCCGACTCAGCCCACTGGTTGTAATAGTCGACCAGTACTTCGGTCTGCTCGTGGTAGACCGACAAGCGCTTCATGACGGTGGCTTCCTTGTCGTCGTCGCGCTGGATCAATTCTTCGCCCGTCGCATCATCGAGATTGGCGACCTTTGGCGGATTGAAGGTGACGTGATACGTGCGTCCCGAACCCGGATGCACACGCCGGCCACTCATGCGTTCGATGATGGCCGAATCGGGCACATCGATTTCCAGCACGTAGTCGAGACTGACGCCTGCCTCCTTGAGTGCATCGGCTTGCGGTATCGTGCGCGGAAACCCATCGAACAAATAACCGTTGGCGCAATCGGCATGGGTCAGGCGTTCCTTGACCAGGCCGATGATGATGTCATCGGACACCAAGCCACCAGCATCCATGACCTGCTTGGCAGCGATCCCCAACGGGGTACCCGCCTTGACGGCAGCACGCAGCATATCGCCGGTCGAGATCTGGGGAATGTTGAATTTTTCTTTGATAAATGTAGCTTGCGTGCCTTTACCGGCACCAGGCGCTCCCAAAAGGATAAGGCGCATTTTATTCCCTAACTATAGTTTTGAATTCTTGCGGTGATTGTCTCGAACAACATGACCTGAGTCTGATGTTGTATCACACGAACTTTGCACGAAACTTACCATACAAATCGATTAATACGATTATTCGGCTGATTTCAACTGAAATGACGCCGGATCCGAGCCAGATCTTCTGCCGTATCGACACCGGCGACCGGGGCACTGTCAGTCACATGGACGGCAATCGGAAATCCGTGCCACAGCACCCGCAACTGCTCAAGCGCCTCGACCTGTTCGAGCGGACTGATCGCCAGTGCCGGATAGGCTTGCAGGAAATCATTGCGATAAGCGTACAAGCCAATATGCCGCAGTGGCTGGTAGCCGGGCGGCAGCACGGCCTGCGAAAGTGCGAATCCATCACGATGCCAAGGGATCACTGCTCGCGAAAAATACAAGGCCCGACTGCGCTGGTCCAGCACCACCTTGACCACATTGGTATTGAATAAGTCAACGCTGTCGGTGATCGCATGAGCCGCAGTGGACATCGGCACCTGATCGGCAATCAATGCCGCCGTCGCGGCGATCAACGCCGGCTCGATCATTGGCTCGTCACCCTGAACATTGACCACGGTCGCGTCTGGCTGCAGACCGAGCGCGGCCGCCACTTCGGCAATGCGGTCGGTTCCCGAGGGATGATCCGAGCGCGTCATCTGCACTTCGACGCCATGCAATTGGCAAGCAGCGCGGATATCGGCATGATCGGTCGCGACAATGACGCGTGCTGCACCCGACCGTGCCGCGCGCTCGGCCACGCGCACGACCATTGGCTTGCCGCCGAGGTCGGCCAGTGGCTTGTTCGGCAAGCGGGTCGATGCCAGCCGGGCCGGAATGATGACGATGAAGGACATGGTCCCGTCAGGCCGGTGGAGCCAGATGGCGCGCCACAGTCTCGCGCGCTTCGTCAGCCCACATGATGGGAATGCCATCCCGGATCGGGTAGGCCAGTCGGTCAGCATGGCAGATCAGTTCCTGGGCTTTCTTGTCGAACTCCAGCGGGCCTTTGCAAATCGGGCAAACCAGTATGTCAAGCAGTCGGGTATCCACGCAATTTCTCCACAATGAGTTCAGCCAGCGGGCCATCAAGGCACGCTGCAACAGGCACGACCCACAGACGCGGGTCAGTTTTCAAGGCCTCGATTTGGGCACATTTTACTGCATCCTTCTCGGTGATCAGGATCACGTCGGCATGAATGCCGGCAAACGGATTATCGGAAAAGTCATGATGATCAGGCAGAGCCAGTGTGTCGATCTCCAGACCCTGATCGCGCAGCATGCGGAAAAAACGTTCCGGATGACCGATCCCGGCGGCAGCCAGGATGCGACCTGTCAGACTCGCCAGTGGCACCGACCGCGTACGCTGCGCCAGCGCTTCGGCGCGGTGGCCGGTCAGCGTCATCCGGATCGTGTCTGCCGGAAAACCGCCAGGCACCACTACGCCATTGAGCACCGTGAAATCGCGTTGCCGTGACATCGGCTCACGCAATGGTCCGGCAGGCAATAGCCAGCCATTGCCGCCACCACGTTCGTCGAACAGGACGATTTCAACCGTACGCTGCAACCGGTAATGCTGCAAACCGTCGTCGGAGACCAGCACATTGACAGATGGATGCGCTGCCAGCAGAGCGCGTCCGGCAGCAACGCGGTCGCGGCCCACAAACACGGGACAGCCAGCGCGACGCGCGATGAGCAATGGCTCGTCGCCGACCTGTTGCGGCAAGGAGTCTGCCTGCACCTCACCGGATAGTCCAAGCTGTCCACCGTAACCGCGCGAAATCACGCCCGGCGCGAAGCCTGCGTCGCGCAGCGCGGCCACCAGCCACAAGACCAGCGGCGTCTTGCCCGTGCCGCCAACGAACACATTGCCGACCACAATCACCGGCACCGGCAGTCGGTGGCTCGCCAGCAAGCCACGTCGAAAGGCGCATCGTCGCAATGCCGACAAGGTGCCGAACAACAGGGCGACCGGCAGCAACAGGCAAGCCAGCAAGCCACGTCGCTGCCAGGCAACCATCAGTCGCTGCGAAAAAGAGAAAGAACCGGAAGACAAGGTTATTTACTGCTGGCGCTTTGCGCTGCAAAAGTGACGCGTTCGAAACCCGCCAGCCGCGCCGCTTCCAGCACATTGATCACGGACTGATGCGTGGCGGTACCATCCGCATTGATAATCACGATCGGGTCCTTGCCCACGTCGCCGCCCTTGGAGTTGGCGACACTGCGCATTTCGTCAGCCAGGCCACGCGCGTCGCGAAACGATACCGGCACATTGTTGATCGCGTAGCGCTCCCGTGAATCAACCATGACATTGATTTCGAAAGGTCGATCGACTGCCTTTTCGGCATCGGCCGTCGGTAGCGTAATTTGCAGCTCGGTAAATTTGCTGTAAGTCGTGCTGACCATCAGGAAGATCAGGATCACCAGCAAGACATCGATGAACGGGATCAAATTGATCTCGGGATCTTCCCGGCCTTTGCGTCGACGAAATTTCATTTTCGTTTTCCGTGCACGGTATCGACAAAGCGGACTGCTTGCATCTCCATCTCCACCACAAAACTGTCGACCAAAGCGCGGAAATGCCGGTAAAACACCAGCGCCGGCATCGCGATTGCCAGCCCAAAACCGGTGTTGTATAACGCCACGGAAATACCATGAGCCAGTTGCGCGGGATTGGCCCCGGTCGCATTTTGCGCGCCAAAAATCTCGATCATGCCGACCACGGTGCCAAACAATCCCATCAGAGGTGCGAGTGTCGCGATCGTCCCCAACGTCGTCAGGAAACGCTCAAGTTCATGCGCGGTGGCCGTACCAGCTTCTTCGATGGATTCCTTCATGATGTCGCGCGGGGCATTGACATTGGACAGGCCAGCTGCAAGAACTTGTCCGAGCGGCGAATTCTGTTCGAGGTTGGCGAGTATTTCAGCGTTGATCTTGCCATTGTGATAAACCCGGATAACTTCCTGCAGCAACTTGGCGGGCAAAATGCGGCTGCGACGCAGGTAAATCAAGCGCTCGACGATCAGGGCCAGGCCGACTACAGATGCAATTAATAGCGGCCAGATTGGCCAACCGGCAGCTTGGATGATTGCGAACAAAGCGCTCTCCCTCAAAAAGTGTAAGTGTATGGAACCCGAATGTAACTTGTTGTGGCAGTCAGGGCAAGCGACCTTACGTCCCGGCATTTCGGGAGATAATCGCCAGCGCCATATTCAATGACGGTGTTGATGCACGGTGCGTGGCAGCACCGCGTAGCCTGCCGACGGCCTGTGGGTAACTTTGTGGATAACCTCCTGTACAGGGTAAGACTGCAGCAAAACCAATCAACCTCCTGAGAACTACGGAAAAGATTTTTACTCACTTTCCCTCATAAAATCAACTACTTGCAATTAGTTCCATTAAATAAAAATTATAATTACGACATCTATAACAAACAGTGGCCCTGTGGACAGGGCTCACTATGAGGAGAGCATGAGTACCGACCACTTATTCGACAAAACCGACACGCCATCGCCGGTACTCACCGTATCTGCTCTGAATCAGGCAGTGGCGCGCATGCTGGAGCTGAACTTTCCGTTGATGTGGGTCGCCGGTGAAGTCTCCAACTTCACACGCGCGGCATCGGGGCACTGGTATTTTTCGCTCAAGGATGCTTCGGCGCAAGTGCGTGCGGTGATGTTTCGCGGACGCGCGCAATACGCCGGATTTGTTCCCAAGGAGGGCGACAAGGTGGAGGTGCGCACGCTGGTGACGCTGTACGCCGCGCGCGGCGACTTTCAGCTCAGTGTCGAATCGATACGGCGGGCGGGCGTGGGCAACCTGTTCGAGGCTTTTTTGCAACTCAAGCAGAAACTCGAAAGCGAAGGCTTGTTCGATCCCGCACGCAAACGACCGCTGCCGCCGTTTCCGCGCACGATAGGCATCGTCACCAGTCTGCAAGCGGCAGCGTTACGCGATGTGCTCACCACACTGAAGCGCCGCACTCCCCATATCAACGTGATCCTGTATCCGACACCAGTACAAGGCGACGGTGCCGCGCAAAAAATCGCCACGGCAATCACCACGGCGTCCCGCCGTGCCGAATGCGACCTGTTGCTGCTGTGCAGGGGTGGCGGCAGCATCGAAGATTTGTGGTCATTCAACGATGAAATGGTGGCACGCGCCATCGTCGACTGTCGGGTCCCTGTCATTGCCGGCATCGGCCATGAGACCGACTTCACCATTGCCGACTTTGCCGCCGATCTGCGTGCACCGACGCCGACGGCCGCAGCAGAACTGGCAGCACGGCCTCGACATGAGTGGATCGCGCAAATTGAACTGACTGCGCGCACGTTATCGCGCATGGCAAGACGCCATCTGACGGACCGCAACCAGGGGCTGGACTGGTTGTCACGCCGGCTTGTCAGCCCGGCGGCAACAATCCGGCACGAACATGTCCGGCTGGCCGGCTGGCAAGTGCGCCTGGGGAATGCAACACGCACGCCGCTCAATAATGCGCGGCATGCACTGCGGCATCTGCGCAGCCAGCTGGCATTCCAGTTGCCGGATACCCGGTCAGCGCGATGGCAGTTGACAGAGCATCGTCGACGCCTCGCCAGTGGCATCAGCACCCACACTTCCCACCTGCGCCTGCATTTATCAAGTCTGGAGACCCAGCTTGAGTTACTCAATCCCCAACGCACGCTGGAACGCGGTTACGCGATCATCGTCGATGCCGAAGGACATATCGCGCGCACGACTGCCCAATTGCGCCCGAGGGAAATCGTCACGGTCCGGCTCGCTGAAGGCAGCGCCAAGATAGGTATCGCCAGCGTCCAGCCAGCCTTGCCGGAGTAATGCCAATGTACGGTAGCGCGCTGCAAGGCCGTGGCTTCCGACATACAATGGCCGCTGCTTTTAAAGATTGACGCTCTGCTTGTACTTTTATTTCCACCCCTGAAAGGACGACTATGGAACACACCCTGCCCGCTCTGCCTTACGCAATGGACGCCCTCGCGCCGCACATCTCCAAAGAAACCCTTGAGTATCACTATGGCAAGCATCATCAAACCTATGTGACCAACCTGAACAATCTGATCAAGGGCACCGAATTCGAAAGTGCAACGCTCGAAGACATCATCAAGAAGTCATCCGGCGGCGTCTTCAACAATTCAGCACAAGTCTGGAACCACACGTTTTACTGGAACTGCCTGACACCAAACGGTGGCGGTGCCCCGACCGGTGCGCTGGCCGATGCCATCAACGCCAAGTTCGGTTCCTTCGAAAAATTCAAGGAAGACTTCACCAAGTCTTGCGTCGGTAATTTCGGTTCCGGCTGGACATGGCTGGTCAAAAAAGCCGATGGTTCGGTCGATCTGGCCAACACCTCCAACGCCGGTTGCCCGCTGACGGGTACCGACAAGCCGCTGATGACCTGTGATGTCTGGGAGCACGCTTACTACATCGACTACCGCAATGCCCGGCCGAAGTATGTCGAAGCATTCTGGAACCTGGTCAACTGGGATTTCGTGGCAAAGAACTTCGCCTGATAGCCTGACCTGCTTGGCCATAAGGGTCCGCACCGTGAGGGCTGGCCCTTTTTTTTCGGCGCGGGACAGGGGGTCATACCCTCTCCCTATCGAATGCATTAATACAATTGCATTTACGTTAGCGCCAACCTTGGCTATCGTTCGTCTACTGAATCACTGATCTTCTGGACTTCCGAATCATTGAATTTCTGAATCACTTGGTTACTGCATTACTCAATCACTTCAACGAAAGCGAGACTCCCATGTCATTGATCAATACGAAAATCGTTCCCTTCTCCGCCAACGCTTACCACAACGGCAAATTTACTACCGTCACCGATACAGACCTGCTCGGCAAATGGTCAGTCTTCGTGTTCTACCCAGCTGACTTCACGTTTGTCTGCCCAACCGAACTGGGTGACCTGGCCGACCACTACGCGACATTCCAGAAGCTTGGCGTCGAAATCTACAGTGTCTCGACCGACACCCATTTCACGCACAAGGCCTGGCACGATACGTCAGACACCATCGGCAAGATCACCTACCCGATGCTGGCAGACCCTACCGGCCACCTCACACGCGCATTTGACGTGATGATCGCCGAAGAAGGCCTGGCACTGCGCGGTACCTTCGTCGTCAATCCGGAAGGCGAAATCAAGTTGTGCGAAATCCATGACAACGGCATTGGCCGCGATGCCAGCGAACTGCTGCGCAAAGTACAAGCGGCACAGTACGTCGCTGCTCATCCAAATGAGGCATGCCCTGCCAAATGGACCCCAGGTGCAGAAACACTGACCCCGTCGTTCGATCTGGTTGGCAAGATCTAAGTTGTACTGAATATGGCGTGTCCCGTGTGGCACGCCAGCCAGCAGCACCTCCCCCCGATCAGCTTGATCTCCGCTAGTCCAGGCTACTCCGGTGGTGGTACTGCACCCTGACCTTCGCGCCTGACCATGCGCCCCATCGACATCTCATTCCGAAAGCGAGCACATCATGCTGGATGCAAATACCAAAGCCCAATTAAAAGCCTACCTCGAAAAAGTCGTCATGCCGATCGAGATCGATGCCTCGCTCGACGACAGCGCCAAGTCTGCAGAAATGCTCTCGCTGCTCAATGACATCAACAGCATGTCGAGCAATGTCACGCTGCGCGAACACCGCAACGACGGTCACCGTACGCCGTCATTCTCGATCAACCGCGTCGGTGCCGACATGGGCATCCGTTTTGCCGGCATCCCGATGGGTCATGAATTTACCTCGCTGATCCTGGCTTTGCTGCAGGCTGGCGGCCATCCGCCGAAAACCGACGCCGACGTGCTCGAACAGATCCGTAATCTTGATGGCGACTACAAGTTCGAAACGTATATCTCGCTGTCATGCCATAGCTGCCCGGAAGTGGTCCAGTCATTGAACCTGATGGCGGTCATCAATCCGAAAATCCGTCACGTGATGATCGACGGCTCGCTGTTCCAGGATGAAGTCAAGGAACGTAACGTGATGTCGGTGCCAAGCATCTACCTCAACGGCGAATTTTTCGACTCCGGCCGCATGGAGCTGACTGAAATTCTGGCCAAGCTCGACACCGGCTCGGTCAAGCGCGATGCCGAAAAGATTTCGAAGAAAGATGTCTTCGATGTCCTGATCGTCGGCGGCGGACCTGCCGGCGCATCGGCTGCCATCTATGCTGCTCGCAAGGGAATCCGTACGGGCATCGTTGCCGAGCGCTTCGGCGGTCAGGTCATGGATACGATGGGGATCGAAAACTTCATTTCGGTGAAAGCGACCGAAGGACCGAAACTAGTGGCCGCACTCGAAGAGCACGTCAAGGAATATGACGTCGACGTGATGAATCTGCAGCGGGCTGCTGCGCTGATTCCAGGCGACCTGATCGAAATCAAACTGGCCAGTGGTGCCAGCCTGAAAGCCCGCTCGGTAATCCTGGCGACCGGCGCGCGCTGGCGTGAAATGAACGTTCCGGGTGAGCAGGAATATCGCAACCGCGGTGTCGCCTACTGTCCGCACTGCGATGGTCCGCTGTACAAGGGCAAGCGCGTCGCCGTCATCGGCGGGGGAAATTCGGGAGTCGAAGCGGCAATCGACCTGGCAGGAATCGTCTCGCACGTCACCCTGATCGAATACGATACGCAGTTGCGTGCCGATGCCGTCTTGCAGCGCAAGTTGCATAGTCTGCCGAACGTCACCGTGATCACCAGTGCGTTGAGTACCGAAGTCTCCGGCGACGGCACCCGCGTCAATGGCTTGCACTACACGGACCGTACGAACGGATCAGCACATACCGTCGAACTGGAAGGCATCTTCGTGCAGATCGGGCTCTTGCCAAATACGGACTGGATCAAGGGCACTGTCGCCCTGACCAACCGTGGCGAAATCGAAATCGATGCGCGCGGCCAGACCTCGATCCCCGGCGTGTTTGCGGCCGGCGATGTCACCAACATTCCGTTCAAGCAGATCATCATTGCGATGGGCGAAGGATCGAAAGCAGGATTGAGCGCCTTCGATCATCTGATTCGCACCTCTGCACCTGCGGAGAAGGAAGTCGCTGCCGTCGCCTAAAAATGACATGAAAAAAGGGGGTGGGCGACAAGCCCATCCCCTTTTTTTATGGTGACAACCGGTCAGGCGATTGGGTCAAGCCATTGCATCGTCGTCGCCGCCGAAATCCACATCCCCTGCGCTATCGTCAATATCCGCACTGCTGACATCAGCTATCTCGGAAGACGCGACAGGTGTCGCTGCCGCCGCAGCGGGTTTGTCAACGCTATCTGCCATAGACGAAAAAGCGTTGCTTTGCGTCGCCGGTGCAGCGGCCCCGTGATGCCCCATCATGTTACCAATACCCTGAAACAGAAGTGCTCCGCCTGCCACGCCAGCGGCCGTTGCCGCCATCGTCCCGAGAAAATTGCCACCCCCTCCGCCAAGAAAACCCGGACTTGTCGGTGCCTGCGTCGTCGCTGCGGCAGGCGCGCTGGCCACTGCGGCACTGGCCACCGGAACCGACGCGGCTGAAACTGGCGCGTTATACGCACGCGCACTGACCGGGGTAGCAGAGCGTCCCCAGGCATTATTTCCGCCATCGAGAAAACTGCTGGGCGCAACAGCCGGCACGGGAACGGCTTGCGCCTCAAGGGCCGCAATGCGCGCACTAGCACTCGCCAAAGCCTGGTCTTGCAGCAACGCTCGCTGCACCAGCAAGTACAGTGCATCAGGTTGCGCTAACGCCGCGTCCGCGATCAGCGCGGCGGCTTCAGGGTCCTTTTGCATGCCTTGTACCTGGCGCAATTGCATGAGGAACTCGTTGAGCATCCGGGATTCAGTGGGGGTCATCGTACTTCTCCAAGGCGAAGGTTAAAAGGCTCCAATGACATGGGGACATCCCGCAGACAGTTCAAGATCAACCAATCCGTAAAACAAGTCAGTTACACTCTTTAAAAGCTTCGTGAGTTGCCTGCCAGAACCATCATGAGAGCCTTACCATTTTCGGGAGAGCACTATGCATCACACCATCCACCATCCACTCGCTTGTGAAGCGTCGGTCCAAAGCCCATGCTGAAGGATTTCAAATGGCCAATACCAGCGCATTACGACGTCATGTCAGCGACTGGTGTCAACGATGGCACAGACATCGAACCGGCCGATGTCACGATGCAGAACAATCGCAGTCAGGAAGGCCTGCTTGTGCGCATGGATGGTGCCGAAGCGTTTCTTGAGTTCCGCACCCGGCGTGCTCCGACCAGCGTGCGCATCGCATTCGGCAGCCTGCGCCTGCTGCGCCTGACCGACCCGGTCGAGATGACGCAGCTAATGCTCTCGGATGCCCTAACCGATGCAGCGACAGTGCCGTTACTGAGCCAGAAATGTGTGATCAATTATCACAGTGGCGATCCATTCGTGACGCAGACGCTGGGACTGGTATCCAAACCGTTTGGCCTGTTCCTGTACGTGCCGATCGAGGGTAGCAAGGAAGTGATTCGCTGCTTTATCCCGGCAGAAGTGATCCGGAATTACCAGCTCGGCGAGCAACTCGGAAAAATGCTGGTGGAAGAACATCTGGTCAGCGAAAACAAGATCAGTGCCGGTCTTGAAAAGCAGGAACAGCTTCGCTCGCAAAAGCTGGGTGACTACCTGAAGCAAAAAAATATCATCACGCAGGACAATATCGAAGCCGCGCTGCAAAGCCAGAAAAACAAACCCCAATTGCGGCTGGGCGAAGCCCTGCTGCAAGAAAACATCATCACCGAATTGCAACTGGCCGATGCACTGGCGGCGCAGACTCAAAACCGCAAGGTGCCGCTGGGTGACATCCTGGTCGAGATGCATTTTGTCAGCCTCGATACGATCAAGCGCGTGCTGGCACAAAAACTGGGCATTCCCTTCGTCAACCTGCGCGGCTTCAAGTTCGATCCCGCGCTGATCAAGACCGTCCCCGCTGACTTCGTACGCAAGTACAACGTGATGCCGCTGTATCAGACCAGCACGCGCATGGTGGTAGCGATGGAAAACCCGCTGGCCAATCAGCCATTGCAGGAACTGGCCTTTACTACCAAGCTGAAAATCGATCCCGTCATGGCCTCGGTGGATGATCTGAGACTGGTCATCAGTCAGGTCTATGGCCTGCAGAGCGACGGCGGCAACATCGCCGAACTGGTCTACGAGCTCGGTGCCGACGACATCAAAATCGACCAGCCGACCGAGGTCATTACCGAATCCGACAACACGCTGGTGCGCCTCGTCAACAAGATCATCATGGATGCCCATGAGCAGGGTGTCTCCGACATCCACATCGAAAACATGAAGGGCAATCGACCGACACGGGTGCGCTTTCGCAAGGATGGCGTGATGCAAGCCTATTCGGATGTCCCGGCTCAGTTCCGCAATGCACTGGTGTCACGCATCAAGATCATGTGCCGCCTCGATATTTCCGAAAAACGTCGCCCGCAGGATGGCAAGATGAATTTCGAGCAGTACGGGCCAGCGGCGATCGAATTGCGGGTACTGACCATCCCGACCACCGAGGGCCTAGAAGACATCGTGATGCGGATACTGGCAGCACCGAAAGCAGTCTCGATAGAGAGCCTGGGCTTGTCGCAATACGGCATGGACGGACTCAAGAAACTGGCACTGAAGCCGCATGGACTGCTCTTCGTCTGCGGCCCGACCGGCTCCGGCAAAACCACCACGCTGCATTCGCTGCTGAACTTCATCAACACACCGGAACGCAAAATCTGGACCGTCGAAGATCCGGTAGAAATTACCCAGGATGGCTTGCGCCAGGTACAGGTACAAACCAAGATCGACTGGACCTTTGCGGCCGTGCTGCGCAGTTTCTTGCGTGCCGATCCGGACGTCATCATGGTCGGCGAAACGCGCGACCCGGAAACGGCGAAAACCGTCATCGAAGCCTCACTCACCGGCCACCTGGTGTTTTCGACGATGCACACCAACAGTGCCGCCGAAAGCGTGGTGCGACTACTTGATTTTGGTCTTGATCCGTTTAACTTTGCCGATGCACTGCTGGGGGTGGTGGGACAACGACTGGCACGCCGCCTGTGCAACCATTGCAAGATATTCCATGAAGCTGACGAAGAAGAACTCAACATGCTGGCCAGTGAATACTGCTTTGAAACCGAACTCGACAAAAATACAATCCTGCATCGCTGGCACCAGCAGTACAGCAAGAATGACGGTGTGATTGCCCTGTACAAAGCGGACGGCTGCGACCTGTGCAACGACAGTGGCTACAAGGGACGACTCGGCATCCACGAGGTGCTGATCGCAACGGCAGCGGTCAAGAAAAAAATCCATGCGCGCGCCAGTGTGCCGGAAATCCTGCAAGTGGCCGTGTCGGAGGGAATGATGACGATGCGTCAGGACGGAATAGAAAAGATCTTCCAGGGACAGACTGACTGGGACCAGATCCGGGCGATCTAGTTATCCAACAGCGTTGGCCTGAGCGCTAGCCGAACGTAAAAAAGCCGGATAACACTCCGGCTTTTTCATGTCTGCACCTCAGGGCTTGAGACTATCCATCCCCAGTACCCGAGTCAGAAATCCCCATCGATCAGCGACTTCGTCAATCTGCTTGCCGGTCGGTTTTCCTGCACCATGACCAGCCTTGGTATCGATGCGAATTAGCACCGGTGCCGGTCCGGCCTGAGCAGCTTGCTCGGCCGCCGCAAACTTGAAGCTGTGTGACGGCACGACCCGGTCGTCGTGGTCGGCCGTCGTCACCAGCGTAGCCGGATAACAGGTGCCGCTGCGCAGGTTATGCAACGGCGAGTACGCCCGCAGCGCAGCGAATTGCGCGGCATCGTCGGACGAGCCGTAGTCCGCCGTCCAGGCCCAGCCGATCGTGAACTTGTGAAAGCGCAGCATGTCCATCACGCCGACGGCTGGCAGTGCCGCGCCAAACAATTCCGGTCGCTGCGTCAATGCCGCACCCACCAGCAAGCCGCCATTACTGCCTCCGCCTATGGCCAGTTTTGGCGTCGACGTAATGTTGTTGGCAATGAGCCATTCGGCCGCCGCGATGAAGTCATCGAACACATTCTGCTTCTGCAGTTTGGTGCCGGCCTGATGCCAGCTTTCGCCGTACTCGCCACCACCACGCAAGTTAGGCACCGCATAGACGCCGCCCATCTCCATCCAGGCCAGATTGGCGACCGAAAACGCAGGTGTCAGCGAAATATTGAAGCCGCCATAGCCGTACAGATACGTCGGGTTGCTGCCGTCGAGCTTGATGCCCTTGCGGTTGACGATGAACATCGGTACGCGCGTACCATCCTTGCTGCGATAGAAAACCTGACGCGTCTCGTAGTCGGTCGGGTCGAACGCCACCTTGGGCTGACGAATCACGCTGCTGGTATCGCTGGCGATGTCATAGCGGTAAATCGTGGTCGGTGTCGTGAAGCCGGTGTACGAATAATAGGTCGTCGCATCATCGCGCTTGCCGGCAAAACCGGACGCCGTACCGAGGCCCGGCAAAGCCACGTCGCGCTGAAAACTGCCGTTCAGATCGAACACCTTGATCTGGCTGTGGGCGTCCTTCAGGTAGCTGCCAACCAGCCGGTTGCCGACCAGGTTGGCCGATAGCAGCGTTTCGGCCGCCTGCGGCACTAGCTCCTTCCAGTCGGCGCTGCCCGGCTTGCGGATATCAATGGCAACGATACGGCTGCGCGGGGCATCCTTGTCAGTGCGAAACAGAAACACCGGGCCATTGTTGTCGATGAAATGGTAGGCCGCATCGAAGGCTTCGAGCAACGGCAGGACCGGACTCCTGGCATCCGCCAGATCCTTGTAAAAGACCCGTGACTTGCGCTCGGTGCCCTGCCAGATCGTGATGATCAGATACCTGCCATCGTCGGTGACCTTGCCATCGAAACCCCAATCCTTGTGATCGGGACGGTCGTAGACGAGCACATCGGCGCTTTGCAGCGTGCCGATCTGATGGTAGTAAAGCTTCTGAAAATAATTCGACTCGGCCAGCTTGGTCGCTTCGCTCGGTGCATCGTAGCGACTATAAAAAAACCCCTTGCCGTCCTTGCTCCATGACGCACCGGAAAACTTCACCCACGACAATTCATCGGTCAAATCCTTGCCGCTGTCGATGTCGCGAATCTTCCAGGTGTTCCAGTCCGATCCGGAGGCCGCGGTGCCGTAGGCCAGATAGCGGCCGTCCGGACTCACCGCCATGCCGGCCAGAGCGACAGTCCCGTCGGCGGCCAGCGTGTTCGGGTCGAGCAGCAGGCGCGGTACGTCATCGAGTTCGGCCATCGTGTAGAGCACGGCCTGGCTTTGCAAACCATCATTGCGGCTGATGAAGTAGCGCCCACTCTCGCGAAACGGCACGCTGAAGCGCTCGTAATTCCAGAGCGTCGTCAGGCGTTCCCGGATCGCGCTGCGCGCCGGGATCTCGGCCAGGTAGGATTGCGTCAGCTGATTTTGCGCGGCAATCCAGTCCTTCGTCGCGGCACTGTTACCGTCTTCCAGCCAGCGATACGGATCGGCGACCTTGACGCCGTGGTAGTCATCAACCTGATCGACTACTTTGCTGACCGGGTACGTCATCGGCACACCAGTCGGGCATTGCTGCGCGGTGGCTGCTTGCAACGACATCGCCGACACCAGCACGGCGGCATGACCGAGCGGCCGGATCAAGCTGTGACCTGCACACCTCGCCAGAAGGCGACATAACCGGCAATCTGCCTGGCCGCATCCTTGGGCTCCGGGTAGAACCACGCCGCGTCGGCATTGACCTTACCATCGACGACGATATCGTAATAGCTTGCCGTTCCCTTCCAGCCGCAGACAGTGTGTTTTTCGCTCGGAGCCAGATACTGCTGATGAACCGCAGCCAGCGGAAAATACGTGGTGCCCTCGACCAGTTCGATGGCGGAAGAATCGGCTTGCGCAATGACTGCGCCGTTCCAGGTAGCGGTTGGCATGAGAACTCCGTGTCAGTGATGGGTGAGCAAAAATAACACACGCCACGTTGATGTGCTGGCTCCTGCCAGATCAGAGTTTTGGCCGGCTTTCTTATTTGTTTTCGAAGACCCATTGCAGCAAGGCGTCCTGCGCTTCGCCACCACGTGCAGCATTCGGATCGTTAATCAGACAGACCACCGCATACTGCTTGCCGGAAGCCGCTTGCACATAGCCGGCGATGCTGCGCACATCTTGCAGGCTACCGGTCTTGATGTGCGCATGGCCGGACACTCCCTCGAAGCGCAAGCGCTTGCGCATCGTACCGTCGTAACCGACCAGCGGCAGTGACGAAATAAATTCCGGCATCGTCGGTGCCCGGTAGGCAGCCGACAGCAAGGCACCCAGCGTCCGCGATGAAATCCGTTCGAGGCGCGACAGGCCCGCACCGTTTTCCAGTACCAGGCCGGTCGCATCGATCTGCCTCGCGGCCAGCCATCCGGCGATGGCGCTGCGGCTGGCCGCGATGCTGGCCGGCTGCAGTTGCACCGTGCGGCCCAGCGTCAGGAACAACTGTCGCGCCATCACGTTATTGCTGAACTTGTTGACGTCCCGAATCAGCTCGGGCATCGTCGGCGATTCCCACTGCGCCAGTGCCACGTCATCCGTCGTCACGACACCATCGATAACGCTGCCGCCGAACGTGCCTCCCAGCTCGGTCCAGAGCTGACGAAAAACCAGCTCCAGATACCGGTTTCTGCTCAACTGATACGGCGATACCTGCCAGATTTTTTCGCCGCAACCAAGCGCATACGTGCCATCAAAACTGGCACCGGCAGGATCGAGCGTGGCGCTGATTGGCGCGCGCCAGTCACCGGTGCATTCGCCGCTGGTGAGCTGGGGCGGACGGATCGGATAACCGCTCAGTGCCGGATCAAGCCGCACCTTCACCACGCCCTGTGCGCGGTCCGGCATGAAGCTCACTGCCAGGGCACGGAAGTTGAGCAGCAGCGCATCGGGACCGACGTTATAAGCCTTCAGCGGATCGCCATCAAACAGTGCAGGATCGACCACCGTGTCATCAAAGGCGCTGCGATCGAGCACCACGTTGCCCCGAATGTCACGCACGCCCTGCGCCCGAATTTTGCGCAGGAATAGCCAGAAATTCTCGATGACGAGTTTCGGGTCGCCGCTGCCGCGCAAGATCAGATCGCCCTGCAACTGCCCATCCTGCAGCGCGCCGCGCCGGTACGCCTCGGTGGTAAAGCTATAAGTCGGGCCAAGCAGATCGAGGGAGGCACTGGTGGTCAGCAACTTCATTGTCGAAGCCGGATTGAGGGGAAGCTCGGGATTGAGGCTGAGCACGTTTCGGCCACTCGCCATATCGACCACCTCGATGCCGATACCCGATGGTGCAATGCCCGCACGCTTGAAGGCCGCCGCAACCGGTGCCGGCAATCCGGCGTGAACTGTACCTGCAAGCAACAAAGTAACCAGCACAACTTGGAGTCTCATCAGAATTCGCATAGCATTACAACCATATCGCCAGATAAACATAACAACCGATTATCCCATGCGCCACTCTTCGTCTGATCAAGGAAATTCTATGCCCTCCGCTCCACCCGCCGCTGACGATATGCTGGCACTGGATAACCAGTTTTGCTTCGCGCTGTATTCTGCCTCGCTGGCAATGACCAAGACCTACAAACCGTTTCTCGAAAAGCTAGGCATCACCTATCCGCAATACCTGGTGATGCTAGTGCTTTGGCAAAAGGACGATGTACTGGTCAAGCATATTGGTGAAAAACTATTCCTTGACTCGGGCACGCTGACACCACTGCTCAAACGCCTCGAAGTATTGGCACTGGTCGTGCGTACGCGTGACGACATCGACGAGCGCCAGGTCCGCATCACCCTGACCCGCGAAGGTCGTCTGCTCAAGCGCAAAGCCCAGGGCATACCGGAGCAAATTGTCTGCGCCAGCGGCAAGACGCCGACCACGCTGGTGGGCATGCGCTCGCAACTGCTGCAGATACGGGACGACCTGATCAGCAGTAACGAATAGCAACCCGCAATCAATTTATATTTCGAGCAATTAAATTGCACACAATCTAATTGTGAGTTAGACTGAGCCACGCCATCGATCTTGATGCCGCTCTACTCACCATTGGGAAAACCATGCAAATCATCTATACCGCAGAAGCCACGTCTACCGGCGGCCGTGAAGGCCGTTCAGTCAGCAGCGACAAGCATATCGACCTGAAGCTGTCGACACCGAAGGAAATGGGCGGTGCTGGCGGCGACGGCACCAATCCGGAACAACTGTTCGCAGCAGGTTATTCAGCCTGCTTCATCGGCGCGATGAAATTCGTTGGCAATGCGACCAAGGTCGCCGTACCGGCAGATACCTCGATCCATGCTGAAGTTGGCATCGGCCCGAACGACAAGGGCGGCTTCGGCATCGCCGTCACCCTCAACATCAGCGTTCCCGGCATGGACAGGGCCGCAGCGCAAACGCTGGTCGACAAGGCGCACGAAGTTTGCCCGTATTCGAACGCGACCCGCGGCAATGTGGATGTAAAGATCGTACTGGTCTGAAGTAGAGCGATCGGGAGTAATACGTAACCCTTGCGGCTGGCCCAGGATACCTATCCGCGGCCAGCCGCTTTGCATTTTGACGCGACGCTGGATAACGCAACATTCGATGAACAAACAAGTCGTCAACCTCGGCGCTGACGCCCGTGCAGCAGACGTCAAGCACTCTTTCTCACCGCCCCCGCTTGAAAAACAAGCATGTCGCCCATATACTTAGCACTCGTCGGGAGAGAGTGCTAACAACTTCCCTGGCGGTCCACTTTTCTGGTGCGGTAATGCTGCGCAGTGAAGTCTTCTTTGCAGCAGTATTGCCGCAAAACAATCGTAACCTACTGAACTTTAAGGAGTTTTCATGAACCTTCGTCCACTGCACGATCGCGTCATCGTCAAACGCCTCGACCAGGAAACAAAAACTGCGTCCGGCCTCATCATCCCTGAAGCAGCCGCTGAAAAACCGGATCAAGGCGAAGTACTCGCCGTCGGTAACGGCAAGATTCTGGAAGATGGCAAAGTCCGTCCGCTTGATGTCAAGGTCGGCGACCGCGTTTTGTTCGGTAAATATTCGGGTCAGGCAGTCAAGATTGCCGGCGACGAATTGCTGGTCATGCGCGAAGAAGACATCATGGCAATCGTTCAAAAGTGATGCAACTGACCGGTCGCGATGACTGGTCAACACGCATCCTGCGTTGGTCGGAACCCGTCACAACGCAATCCCAACTGAATTCAAGGAGCTATAAACATGGCAGCTAAAGAAGTTATTTTCGGCGACGCCGCCCGTGCACGCATGGTCGAAGGCGTCAACATCCTGGCTAACGCAGTCAAAGTTACCCTGGGCCCTAAAGGTCGTAACGTCGTGCTGGAGCGCTCGTTCGGCGCCCCGACCGTGACCAAGGATGGTGTCTCGGTCGCCAAGGAAATCGAACTCAAAGACAAGCTCATGAACATGGGCGCGCAAATGGTCAAGGAAGTTGCTTCCCGCACCAGCGACAACGCCGGCGACGGCACCACGACAGCGACCGTGCTGGCACAAGCGATTGTCCGCGAAGGCATGAAGTTCGTTGCCGCCGGCATGAACCCGATGGATCTGAAGCGCGGCATCGACAAGGCTGTTGCAGCCACTGTCGAAGAGCTGGCCAAGATTGCCAAGCCATGTACGACGACCAAAGAAATCGC
>CANFED010000006.1 GCA_947445995.1 Oxalobacteraceae bacterium
AGGTCAACATCGCACTGGGCGACGCCAATTCATCGGCGCTGATTACCATTCCCGACAATGCCGACTTCAAGTATGTCGTCATGCCGATGAGAATCTGACCGGCTTATCACGGTCAATGCAAGGGGCCGGTTGGCCCCTTGCCGCTTTACAGAACTCGAGAATTCTATTTTTTCGTCAGCCCCAGCAGTCAGTCACCGTTTAGAAGGTACCCATGTCCGCGATTCCTCAAGATACTCCAGGTCAGCCGCAGTCCAACCAGTACGGCGCATCATCCATCCAGATTCTCGAAGGACTGGAAGCCGTACGCAAACGGCCCGGCATGTACATTGGCGACACGTCCGACGGTACCGGCCTGCATCACCTGGTGTTTGAAGTGCTGGATAACTCGATCGATGAATCGCTGGCCGGTCATTGCACCGAGATCAATGTCACGATCCACTCCGACAATTCGATTTCGATTACCGACAATGGTCGCGGCATCCCGACCGGCATCAAGTGGGACGACAAGCACGAACCGAAACGCAGCGCCGCCGAGATCGTCATGACCGAGCTGCACGCCGGCGGCAAGTTTGACCAGAACTCGTACAAGGTATCGGGCGGGTTGCATGGTGTCGGCGTGTCGTGCGTGAATGGCCTCTCGAAGTTGCTGAAGCTCACAGTGCGGCGCGACGGCAAGGCGCACTACATGGAATTCGTGCGCGGCATCCCGCAAAACCGCATCATCGAAACGGTGGATGGCGTGCAGATTTCACCGATCAAGGTTACCGGCGACACCGACAAGCGCGGCACCGAAGTGCACTTCTGGGCCGACGAAGAAATCTTCAACCACATCGAATTCCATTACGACATCCTGGCCAAGCGCATCCGCGAACTGTCCTTCCTGAACAATGGCGTGCGCATCAAGCTGAGCGACCATCGCACTGGCAAGGAAGAAGAATTTGCCTTCGAAGGCGGCACGCGCGGCTTCGTCGAATACATCAACAAGAGCAAGACCGTGCTGCATCCGACCGTGTTCCAGGCCACCGGCGACAAACTGTCGGACCAGAACACCAACATCAGCGTCGATGTGTCGATGCAATGGAACGATGCCTACAACGAGCAAGTGCTCTGCTTCACCAACAATATTCCGCAGCGCGATGGTGGCACCCACCTGACCGGCTTGCGTGCGGCGATGACGCGGGTGATCAACAAGTACATCGAAGAGCACGAGTTCGCCAAGAAGGCCAAGGTCGAAGTGACCGGTGACGACATGCGCGAAGGCCTGACCTGCGTGCTGTCGGTCAAGGTGCCGGAGCCGAAGTTCAGTTCGCAGACCAAGGACAAGCTGGTATCGAGCGAAGTGCGCGGCCCGGTCGAGGAAATCGTCGCCAAGACCCTGTCCGATTATCTGCAGGAAAAACCGAACGACGCCAAGATCATCTGCGGCAAGATCGTCGAAGCCGCGCGGGCCCGTGAAGCAGCTCGCAAGGCGCGCGAACTGACCCGTCGCAAGGGCATCATGGATGGTCTCGGCCTGTCGGCCAAACTGGCGGATTGCCAGGAAAAAGATCCGGCGCTGTGCGAGCTGTACATCGTCGAAGGAGACTCCGCGGGCGGCTCCGCCAAGCAGGGCCGCGACCGTAAATTCCAGGCCATCCTGCCACTGCGCGGCAAGGTCCTCAACGTCGAAAAAGCCCGCTTCGAAAAGATGCTGTCGTCCGAGCAGATCACCACGCTGATCGCCACGCTGGGCACCAGCATCGGTCCCGACGAGTTCAATCCGGACAAGCTGCGCTACCACCGCATCATCATCATGACCGACGCCGACGTCGATGGTGCCCACATCCGTACCTTGCTGCTGACGCTGTTGTACCGCCAGATGCCGGCGCTGGTTGAACGCGGTCATGTCTATATCGCGCAGCCGCCGCTTTACAAAGTCAAACATGGCCGTGACGAGCGCTACCTGAAAGACGATATCGAAGAAGCCGCGTACATGATGCAGATCGCGCTCAACGACGCTGCGCTGATTCCGTACGAGCAGGCCGAGCCGATCAGCGGCGATGCACTGGCCGAGCTGGTACGCCAGTACAACACCGCCAACGCGATCATCATGCGACTGGCGCGGGCGATCGACAACGCGGCGCTGACAGCCATCATGACCGGCGTCACGCTTGACCTGAGCACACCGGAAAGCTCGGCCCGTGCCGCCGCCGAGATGATGGCTGCAATCAATGATCCTTCGGTCGAAATCGTCGTGCGTTCCGACGATCTGTCGGACAAGCATCAACTGCGCATCCAGCGCATGTACCACGGCAATATCAAGGCCAGCGTCATTGATGCCGACTTTGTCAGCGGCCCGGACTACACGGTGCTGGCCAACGCGGCAGCGACCTTCAGGGGTTTGCTTGGTGAAGGTGCGATGGTGCGGCGTGGGACGGGCGAGCGCATCAAGGAAATCCGCATCAACGATTTCCACCAGGTCATGGCCTGGTTGCGTGAAGAAGCCGAACGGGGCGTATCAAAACAGCGCTACAAAGGGCTGGGCGAAATGAACCCGTCACAGTTGTGGGAAACCACGATGGATCCAGCAGTGCGGCGTCTTCTGAAAGTGCAGATCGATGATGCGATTGCCGCCGACCAGATCTTCACGACGTTGATGGGCGACGATGTCGAGCCGCGCCGGGCCTTCATCGAAGCCAATGCCCTGCAGGCCGGCAATATCGATATTTGACGCAAGTCACCTGTTCCCGGTAGCGGGAAGCAGATATTTTTGACAGGGCTGCTTTGGCAGCCCTGTTCGTTGGTTCTCTCGCTCCCGGCATGCCCGAAAGCCGCGTCGCTGGAACTACAAACTCCGCTCTGAAAGACACTCATCATGAAAGCAGTTGGCTACCACCAGTCCCATCCAATCGACCATCCCGAAGCACTGATCGACCTGGATCTCCCCGAACCGACGGTCAGCGGACGCGATCTGCTCGTCGACGTTCACGCGATTTCGGTCAACCCGGTCGATACCAAGATTCGCGCCGGCGTTGCGCCCGCAGCCGGCGAAGCCAAGGTGCTGGGCTGGGATGCTGCCGGCATCGTGCGCGCGGTCGGTGAACAGGTGACCCTGTTCAAGCCCGGTGACCGGGTCATGTATGCCGGTTCGCTGCTGCGTGCGGGGACCAACAGCGAGCGTCATCTGGTTGATGAGCGCCTCGTCGGTCATGCCCCGGCCAGTCTCGATTTCGATGCCGCCGCGGCGTTGCCATTGACCGCGATCACGGCCTGGGAAGTGCTGTTCGAGCGCTTGCAGATTGCCCAGGACAAGTCGGCAAAAGGCGGCACCTTGCTCATCGTCGGAGCGGCCGGCGGGGTCGGTTCGATGATGCTGCAACTGGCCCGCCAGCTGACCAGCTGGACCATCATCGGCACGGCCTCGCGTCCCGAAACCCGGCAGTGGGTCAGCGATCTCGGTGCCCACCATGTGATCGATCACAGTCTGCCGCTGACGCAGCAATTACAGCGTATCGGCATCGCGCAAGTCGATTGCGTGGCCAGTCTGACGCACACCGATCTGCATCTGGCAGAAATTGTCGAAGCGCTGATCCCGCAAGGCAAGCTCGCCCTGATTGATGATCCCGAAGCACTGGATGTCAAGCTGCTCAAGACAAAAAGCATTTCGCTGCACTGGGAATTCATGTTCACCCGTTCGATGTTCGAGACGGCTGACATGATCGAACAGCATCGTCTGCTGGGCCGTGTCGCGCAACTGATCGATGACGGCGTGCTGCGTTCGACGCTCACCGAACGCTTCGGCACGATCAACGCCGCCAATCTGCGACGCGCGCACGCGCTGCTCGAAAGCGGCACCGCGCGCGGGAAGATCGTGCTGGCAGGGTTTTAAATCGCTGTCACGCGTCAGGCCGGCGCGCCAGCCTGACGCCGTGGGTCAGCCTGCGTAAACGCATCGAGTGCTTCGCAGCTGGCCATGATCCGGTCGACGGTCGGGATGTCGGCAACCGTGATCTTGAACACGCGCGCAACCACGATAATGCTGGCGAGACAGATGTCGGCGATGGTCGGCGACTCACCGTGGCAGAACACGCCGGTGCCGGCTTCCGACACGAGGCGTTGTTCCAGCGCTTGCAAACCGGTCGTGAACCAGTGAATTTGCCAGGCGCGCCAGGCTGCGTCATCGAAGTTGCTGGTCCCCATCAAATACTTTTTGATGCGCGGTGTGATCAGCGGATGTGTATCGCCAGCCAGCATCGCCGCCAGCGAACGTACTCGCGCACGCGCATGCAGTCCGGTTGGCAGCAAGGCCGGCGATGGCTGCATTTCGTCGAGGTATTCCAGGATCGCCAGCGATTGCGTCAGTGGTGCCTGGCCAGGTTCGACAAGTGCCGGAATGGCACCCATCGGATTGATCTTCAGGAAGTCGGCGCTGCGCTGTTCGCCGGCATCGAGATTGATGATGCGCTCATGGGCCGTCAGGCCTTTGAGGTTCAGTGCAACGCGTACGCGATAGGTGGCTGAAGTGCGCCAGAAGGCAAATAGCTCGTAGTCAGGTTGCTTGGACAATGGGGTCTCCGATGGGGGGAATGAAATAATTGCGTGATTGGTCGTCAAGCTTGTAGCGGTGCCGGAGAAAACAGGTATCTTGTTAGTAGCTTTGCCAGGCAGATGATGCCGGGCGGGGACCGGATACATAGATTGCTGCTGCCAACCTTACCAGACAAGTCTGCGCCGTTGGGTGTTGGCCGCTGATGCGGCAGTCAGCAATTACTTTACTGGAGTTCAATGGAGTCCAACGATGTCGGAATATCGGAAAAGCTTTTTTTGGTGCCTGTGCTTTTGTCTGATGCTATCCATCGTTGCAGCGCTCGATTTGTTGACGTCCTACCGACAGGAAGAAAAATCCGCCTATGACCGGGTTGCCAACGCCAGTTTTCTGCTCAGCGAATGGCTGCATGGGACGATGGAAAATTCCGACTACGTGCTGCGCGATATTATCGGCCAGGTGTCGCCCGACGCCCTGCGCTATCCCGACACCGACCTGGTGCGACAAGCGCGCATTACCCGCCTGATCGAAGCCAAACGGGCCACCCTGCCCAATGCCGCCGGGGTGGGACTCATCGATAGCAATTGCGTGGTCACGCACACCAATGCCCAGGCCGGCGTCGATGTGAGCAGCCGGGAATGGTGCAAGTCGATGCGGGAGGACCCGCTGCGCGAGACCCTTGTGTCGCACGTCTATACCAACAAGGCGGGACGGCTATCGGTGACCCAAGTGCGGCGTTTTCCCGGCGCGGGGCCGGGCTTTCATGGCTTGGCCGGTGTCGCGCTGGACCTCGGCGTTTTTTCTGACAGGATCGCGTTGATGGCGCTGGGTCAGGGCGGTGCGATCCTGATCGCCGATACCCGGCTGGGTTTGCTGGCGCGCAAACCGGCAAGGCCGGAGCTGCTGGGGAAAATCCTCGACGATGTGCAGACCGCAAAATTCGGTGCCTCGAACGAGAGGTATGCGTTCTATCGCGGGCGTTCGACAATCGATGGGCACAAGCGTCTGTATGGTGCCCGCAAGGTGGATGACCTGCCGTTCATTGTCATTGTCGGGGAAGCCGACAGCGACTGGCAGGCCAGCTGGCGACAGCGCGCGCTGGCGGAACTCGCTGCGTTGCTGTTGTTCTGTGCGATGGCGATCCTGATGTTGCGCAAGCACTGGGTGCTGTTACGCCATCAGCAAATGCTGTCGAAGATGGCCAATACCGATACGCTGGCCGGTATCGCCAACCGGCGTCATTTCATGTCCCGTTTTGGCGTTGAACTCAAGCATGCACAACGCCACGGTACCGGACTTGCGGTACTCATGCTCGATATTGACCACTTCAAGCAGATTAACGATACCTATGGCCATGCGATGGGTGATCAAGCCATCCTCGCCTGTGCCAGGGCCTGCCAGACCGTATTGCGGGACATTGATTTCCTGAGTCGCTTCGGTGGCGACGAGTTTGCGATTTTGCTCTCGGACACTGGTATCGAAGGTGCCCAAGTCGCGGCCGAGCGCTTGCGCCAGGAAATCCTGCATTGCCGGATTGCCAGCACCGCCGGCGAACCGGTCACGATGACGGCGAGCATCGGCCTGGCGATGCTCGATGCCAGCACGCCGGACGTCGAGGCCGCGCTGGCGAAAGCTGATGCCGCGCTGTACCGCGCCAAGAGCAGGGGGCGTAATTGCATCGAGTTTGCTGCGTAAGCCGGGCTTTTTCGATCGCGTCATTCGGTGTAATGCCCTTCGGTTATTGCACCATCGTACTGCGGCAACCGCGGTAATTTTTTCAACAGCGGCGCTGCTCGACTACCATACTGTTTTCCGCCTCAATGGACTTCCATGCCCGTCTCCCCGACTCCCGAACAAATCGCGATCATTGATTCGACCAGGCCGGTCACGATGATCGAAGCCGTGGCCGGTGCCGGCAAGACCACGGTACTGGCCTGCGTGCTCAAACGGGCTTGCGAAAAAGGTGTCGTCGCCGGACAGGCCATTGCACTGTGTTTTTCGCAGGGAGCCAAGGAACGGCTGACGCAAAAATTTCTGGAAGAGGGGACGCCGCGCGGCATCCTTGTGCAGACCGTCGAAGAGTTCGCGCGCCAGCAAGTGCTCAACATGGCCAGCGCCAGCTATCTCGACATCCCCATTTTTTACGACAGCAACGAGCAGATCCGGCCGCACATCGTGGCCGCCGCCGAGATGGTGTGGCAGCGCTATGCCGATGCCGGCGTGCGCACGGATTTTGATTTCTCCTTCGACAGCAATGAACGGGTCGAGGACTTCCTCCGTCTGCTGGTGCGCCTGAAAGCCAGTCTCCTCACGCTCGAATTCGAGGCGCGCGACACCGATGAAATCGCCGAGTCGCTCGACGAATCACCAGAGATCATCGCCATCTGCCAGGAGATCGAACGCCAGCGCGGTGCCGATACCGGCGAATGCCTCTGGCAAAGTCCGTTCGATCATGCGACCGATTTGATCGGCTTGTTCCGGCGTCAGCCGGAGGCCATTGACGTGTTGCCGCGCTTCCGGATCTGCGTGGTCGATGAATGGCATGACGTCAATGCCGCCGAGTTCTCGCTGGTGCAATTGCTGGCGCGTCATGCGCGGCTGGTGGTGGTGGGCGACCGCGACCAGATCATCAACGCCGAACGCGGTGCGGACCCGGCGCTGTCGTCGAATGGCTTTGATTTCGCTTTTCCTGGCGCGACCCGGCAGGCGATTACCCGCACATTTCGTTTCGGTTCGGCCGTATCGACGCTGGCTGCCACGATGATGCGGCGCGAGTGCGTGTCGCAGCCGGGACTCAGTACCAGGGTCACGCATGCCTGCTACCAGCCTGGTCCGGACAATGATTGCGCCGCCAAAGTAGTCGCTGTCATTATTGCCGCACGAGAGCGCAAGGACGCCAGGCTGAGCGACTTCGCGATCGTGGTGCGCGATGCCGACCAGAGTATCGAGATTGAAAACCAGCTGATCGATGCGCAAATTCCGTTTCGCTGTTCGGGTTTCGATTCCTACCTGGTACGTCCCGAGATTTTGATGCTGCGCGGCTTGCTGCATATCGCCTCCGGCAGCTACACCACGCTTGCCGGCGACAAGCCCACCTGCGAAAAGCTGGTGCGCAGTCTCGGCCTGTATGCGTCGGCCCGGTTTGATTCGGACGCCGATTTTGCCTCGCTGCTGGCGTTCGACGAAAGGCTGTCACCGGAGCTGAAAAACGAACGGCGCTGGCAAGAAGCCTTGCGCATGATCACCGCCGAACCGGCCACGCTGGAGTCGTTTTTTTCGGGCATCCTGTGCCGGGTTGCGTCGGTCGATTCGGACAGCACCGGCCGCTGGAAAATCCGCTTTGCCGAAGTGGTCGGGACCTTGCGCACGATGGCCAGCACCGGCACGGCCGTGGCCTTGCTGACCTACGCCGCCCGCCAGCTTGATCTGGTGTCGGCCACCAGCCGGGTCTTTGTCAGCCGCGGTCGGGCCGATTCGGCGGTACGGTCTATCGATGCATTTATCCGCTTCGCCGCCAACCGGCCTGACCAGTCTGCGCTCGACTTCCTCGCCGAACTGGCAAGCCGTCAGGCCAGCATCAGCAAGAAACTCAATTACCTGAAAGGTCGTGCGCAGTTGGATTTGACGACGGTGCAATATGCGAAGGGCAAGGAGTGGCCGCAGGTGTTGATCCCTTACCTTGAACGCGGCCAGTTTCCGCGTACCGCCAGTCTCGGCGAGGAACGTCGCTTGCTGTATGTCGCGATGACGCGGGCGATGACCACACTGACCCTGTTCGAGCCAGCCGGCCAGCCCAGCACGCTACTTGCCAGAACCTGATCCTACCAGCTCGATCAGGCGGCTACTGGCTGATGAAGTTCGGCCAGGATTTCGTACGAACGCAGGCGCGCGTCGTGATCGAAGATCTGGGAGGTGATCATCAGCTCGTCGGCACCGGTGCGTTCGATGAAGGCATCCAGCGCGGCGGCGACGGTGGCGGGACTGCCGATGGCCGAGGATGACAACGTGTGGTCGAGCATCGCGCGGGCGTCGGGCGGCAACTGTGCAAGGTAACCAGGGACCGGCGGTTGCAGCAGCGAAGGTCGGCCGGTGCGCAGGTTGACGAAGGCCTGATGCATCGAGCTGGCCAGCAATACGCCTTCTTCATCCGTGTCGGCGGCAAAGACATTGAAGCCCAGCATCACATAGGGTTTGGCCAGTCGTGCTGAAGGCTTGAAGCGGGCCCGGTAAATCTCGATGGCCTGCATCATCTGGGCCGGTGCGAAGTGCGAGGCGAAGGCGTAGGGCAATCCGAATTCGGCCGCCACCTGCGCGCCAAACGTGCTGCTGCCGAGTATCCACATCGGTACCGTCGAGCCGTTGGCCGGCACGGCGCGCACGCCGTGGCCGCTGTAGGGCTCGAAGTAATCCATCAGCTCCAGCACATCGGACGGAAATTCGTCGGAGTCGCTCGTCAGGTTGCGGCGTAAGGCACGCGCGCTGGCCTGGTCCGAACCCGGTGCGCGGCCCAGGCCGAGATCGATACGGTTCGGGAACAGGGCCGCGAGCGTGCCGAACTGCTCGGCAATGACCAGTGGCGAGTGATTTGGCAGCATGATGCCGCCGGCACCGACCCGGATCGTTTTGGTGCCGGCCGCGACATGGCCGATCACCACCGCTGTCGCGGCGCTGGCAATTCCAGGCATGCCGTGGTGTTCGGCCAGCCAGTAGCGCTGGTAGCCAAGCTTTTCTGCGTGTTGGGCCAGACTGAGGGTATGACGGAATGAATCGGCGGCCGTGCTGCCTTCGATAATCGGGCAGAGGTCCAGGATAGATAACGGAATCATATTTGGCAATCGCAATGGTTTGATTCTTTACATGGGTCCATGATGCGATTGTACAAGCGGCCGTTAGTCGCGATGGCTCAACCGGTCTTCCTGGTGTAATCTGCGAGTCATGAACAATGACACCGATATCCAGCTCAGCGGTCCTTTCTCGGCAAAGGATTCTTCCGGCAACGCACGCGAGATCAGCATGATCCGCATTTTCGACGAGGGCTACGGCACCATCGACGTCTACGTCGACATGAGGCACAAGATGGGCGACGATCCGTTGCCCGAAGATACCGTTCTGATCCACAACATCACTTTGCATTTGCACGGCCTCGGTTACGTCGGTCCGGATTTGCTGGTTGGCGATGTCGCTTTGCAGGACGATAAGCTGATCGTGCTCGAAGCACCCGAGGCATTCAATACCTTCGCAGAGAGCCGCGGCTGGAAAGATCTGGCGGCGGAATTTGAAGATGATGAAGACGATATCGAAGTGGCCGCACCAGCGGCAACGGCGCAGCTTGATGCACTGATGCGCAAGTTCAAAAACACCTGACCGTGCAAGCGGTGCTGCAGCCCGACTGGGACCAGTTGTGCGCGGTGGCGTTTGCTGGCGAGCGGGTGCGGGCGCGTCGGCTGGCGCGTCAGGGCAGTCTGACCGAGTGCGCGGCGCTGCATCAACTGTTGCAGGCGACGGCGCAACCGCAGCGCCTCGACGAACTGGTCGCCGCGCGTTTGCAAGGCCTCGCGCAAGGACAGGCGCGCAGCGACGCACGCAAACAGGAACAGGCCCTTGCCTGGCAGCGCAAGCAAGCCGCCAGGATGCCCGCGGGTGCTGGCTGGACCGGCTGGTTTGATGGTTCGGCCTGCCCGAATCCGGGAAGTATCGGACTGGGTGCGAGGCTGTGCGGTCCGGATGGCTTGGTCACCGAGTTCAGTCTGGCGGGCGGTCATGGTGACAGCAATCAGGCGGAATACATGGCCTTGCTGGTCTTGCTCGAGGCGGCGCTGGCCAAGCGACCCGACCAGTTGCTGATCCACGGCGATAGCCGCATTGTCATTGATGACGTCACCGGAATGCATCCTGTTGCCAGCCTCGTCGATTATCGATGCCGTGCGCTGGCCATGCTGGCGCAGCTGGGGCCAGTGCGCTTTTGCTGGATACCGCGGCGGCGCAATGCCGTCGCCGATGCGCTCTCGCTGCGTGGTCGCCAGACGTAAAAGCGCCGCGCCGCAGCGCGGCATTTTTTAATGCAGGCTGCCGGATGTTCGCCCGCTTGAATCTGAGACGAAGAACAGTCGCCGGCTCGTGCTTGTGTTACCTTGGTCGGCATCCCCCCAAAAACTGCTGCTTGTCCAATGTATTTACGTTTGCGTTTCCTGTTGTTGGCGACCTTGCTCGGCCCGTGCCATGTGTGGGCAGAGCAGAGCGATATCGGCGCAACCCTGCCGGATCTGCCACTGCCGCGTAGTGCCAAGGTCACCCGGTTCGAAGCCAATCCCGCCGGAGTCACGCTCGGCTATGCCGATACCGACATGGGCTGGGGCGCAATGGCGAGCCGTCCCGCGGGGACCGACCCCGCGTTGCAGCTGACCTATGGCTCACTGCTCAGTGAAGACCTGGGTGCCGGGTTACATGTGAAGGTGCGACCGCGTCAGAGCGAAGTGGTCCTCAACGGCATTTACGACCCGGCCAAGGATTTGCGACTGCATCTGGCTGTCGGCCAGCTGCGCAGCAGTAACACCTATCAATTTGTGTATGGTGACTACGCCAAGAGCGTCGCGCAAAGTAGTTACATGCTCGATGTACGCAAGTACTGGGCACCTGGATCGCTATTGCGGGACTTCGGTGCCAGCGCTTACCAGGCTGGCTCCCACGAACGCGGAGCGGAAGAAATCCTGTTGCATGCAGATGGCACCGGCCGTTTGGCCACCGGCACACAGCAGGGCTACATGCTCAATCTCAGCCTGGCACCGACGTCGCACTCCAAGCTCGATTTTGGTCAAGGCATTGACCGGACCGAGTATGTCATGGCTGATGGCGCTGGTAACGGAGCTGGCAACGCCGTGCGACAAGCGAGTTTTACGCAGTATCTGGACGACTGCCTGCAAGTGCGCGGCGGCTATCGCGGCAATCCGTGGACCGACGAAGTGCAGCTCGACATGACCCGTGGCAGCTGGCAGGTTGGTGTGTCACGCCAGACCGCGCGCGAGAGCGGCGACAGCGCCATCGCGCTCAAGATGGGTTATTCGATTCCACTCGGCAGGTCCCGCACCGTCAAGTGCAGCTCCAAGCCAAAAAACAGCACCGCGTTTGCGCCGGTCTTCAAGGCAGTCACTGCCCGTCCCGACAAACTACCTGCGGTCGGATTAGCTCAGGTCGACAACACGGTTCCCTGAGTCCGACAGACTCCTAGCTATCTTTCTGGGCGCGCAATGCCAGCCAGCCAGCCACTACCGTAATCGTGACGACGATGCCGACCACGACCCAGAAGCCGTGATCGTGACCTGACAGCGGTATCCCACCGACATTCATTCCCAGCAAGCCGGTGATAATGTTGATCGGCAGCGCCAGCACCGTGACGATGGTCAGCACGAACAGGCTGCGGTTATTGCCTTCGTTGACGGTCGCAGCGATCTCTTCCTGCAGTAGCTTGATCCGTTCCTGAATCGACATCAGGTCGCTCAGTACTACTGAAAATTCCTCGGTGGATTGGCGCAGTTCCTGTCTGTCTTCATCGACAACCCAGCGTGGCGGCCGCTGCAGCAAACGAAACAGCGCGGCCGGTTCCGGTGCCAGCAGGCGCTGCAAGCGCACCAGTACCCGGCGCAGCACACCCAGTTTGGCGCGGCGGTGATTGAGCCGGCCAGCCAGCAGGTTGTCTTCGATGTCATCGACCTTGGCGACCGCATCACGCACGATGCTGACCAGTACATCGGCCTGATCGCGCAGCAAATGGATCAGCAGTTCAACCGTCGAGCGAATCGGTTCGCCGCTCTCGACCGCACCGCGCAGGCGCTCGATCGATTTCAGCGGGGTGCGCCGTACGCTGATAACAATATGTTCCGACAGGCTGATCCAGACCGTCGAGGTATCCGAGGGCTGAAAGGAAAAATTGTGCAGCACATCGTTGATCACTGCGATCAACGTGTTTTCGGCCAGTTCGATACGGGTTGAGCGCGAACCTTCATGCAGCGCTTCATAGAATTCATCGACCACACCGGTATGCTCGCGAATCCACTTTTCGCTTGCCGTGTTGCTCAGGTTGAAATGCAACCAGATAAATTGTTTTGAACCATGAGCGCGCATCGCTTGCAACCAGTCGACGGCCTGCGCCGAGCCGATGGACACGGCCGCCTTGTCGGGTTCGAAGACATAACCCCAGATCAGGCCGGACTGATCGGAGCCATAGGTAAGGCCGGGCTTGAGCATACTGGCACTCCGTAATGTGATGAAAATGAATCGCGACGATAATACGAGCCGGCGGCGTGCGGCTGTGGCGCGCGGCGCATTGTCCGGGGTGGCCTGTTTGCCGTCAAGAGTGCCGGCCGACTACCTCTACATGAACCGTTGTCCGGTACGTGCGCCTACTCGTAAGCAGCACGCGCAGAGTGATGCAACATGTAAAAGCCAGACCTCTACCGCAGGTTCGATCCTATTGTGAGGCAGCTTGACCGGATTCGTGCAATTCTGGTCATTTTTCCTTTCTCCCTTCCTTTTCGAGGCTGCACCATGAGTAAACTTCTGTTCGTCACCGCGCTGTTAGGCCTTGCCACTGCGTTCTCCGGGATGGCGCGGGCGGGTGAAATCAATCTGTTCGAACAGCCCAATTTTGGCGGCCGCGCTGTCAATTTGCGTGCGGCCACGCCAAGCCTGAGCCGCTTCGGTTTCAATGATCGTGTGTCGAGCATCGTGGTGCAGGACGGCCGCTGGGAAGTCTGCAGCGATGATAATTTCAACGGCTTTTGCGCGGTATTGGAACGTGGCGATTATCCGCAGCTGGACCGGCGACTCAATGACCGGATTTCATCGGTACGCGAGGTCGGGAACGGCCGGCAAAACGACCGTGATGAGCGTCGTGACGATCGCCGTGATGGTGGTCGCGACCGCGGCCTTGAAGAGGGCAGGCAGGGCGGCTGGCAGCAAAACCAGCAAGACGATGGTGCCAGCGTGGTGCTGTTTTCCGAAGAGAACCTGCGCGGTCGCAGCTTGCCGGTCGCTGGTGATGTAGGCACGCTCGTCGATGCCGGATTCAATGATGCGGCTGCCTCGATGGTGATTCGGCGGGGTGTCTGGGAACTGTGTTCCGATCGTGATTTTCGCGGCCAGTGCCGCCTGGTCGGACCGGGCGAGTACCGTCGCCTGGAACCCGCGCTGTTCCGGTCTCTCACTTCAATGCGCCTGACGCAACGCGGCGCACCTGGCGCTTCCTCTCCGCGCGGCAGTGTCGAATTGTTCACCGCGCCTGATTTTGGTGGCAACCGGTATCTGCTGGACCAGGATCTCGACAACTTCAGCAATGGTGGTTTCAATGACCGTATTTCGTCCTTCGTCATTACTGGCGGCCAATGGGAAATGTGCGTCGACGCCGGGTTTCGCGGACGCTGTGTCGTGTTCGGACCGGGGCGCTATGCCAATCTGGGGCAGTTGTCGAACCAGTTATCCTCCACGCGCCGGATCGACCGCTGATGACTACGAAAATGATGCTGCGTAGGGTTATTTCGCAGGCGCTGACAAAGGTCTGCGCCCTGCTCACACTAGGCGTACTGGCCGCGAGCGCCCATGCGGCACCCGACGCGTCTGGCACCACCCTGCTGGCCAAGTACGCAGAACTGGCACCGCAACTGGCGAGCAACCAGTTCAAGCGGCCTCTCGTGCTCGATTCGAGTGAATCATCGAGTGCCTTCAAGGGCGATATCTACGCACTGGTCGATCATCCGTTTGGCGAGGTCAATGACACGCTCAACGGACCGGCGCGCTGGTGCGACGTGCTGATCTTGCACCTCAATACCAAATATTGCCATCCGCTCACTGATGCCTCCGGTACCCTGCTCCAGGTCAATATCGGCAAAAAAACCGAGCAGCCGCTGGAGCAGGCTTACCAGGTTGATTTCGTCTATCGCAAAGGGGTGCACACGCCCAGCTATTTCGATACCCGGCTTGACGCCGACAAGGGACCGCTTGGCACCAGCAATTACCGCATCGTGCTCGAAGCGGTGGCCGTGCCCGGTAACAAGACGTTCCTGCACCTGACTTATTCGTATGCATTCGGTTTTGCCAGCAAGGTAGCGATGCAGGCCTATCTGGCGACTGCCGGCAGTGACAAGGTCGGCTTCACTCGCGAGGGCCGGCGAGCCGACGGACAGCCCATCTACATTGGCGGCATGCGCGGCGTGGTCGAACGCAACACGATGCGCTATTACCTGGCCATCGAGGCTTACCTCAATGCACCGGCTGCAGATCAGCCTGATGCCCGTCTGCAGGGCTGGTTTGCTGCTACCGAAGACTATCCGCTGCAATTGCATGAACTCGAACGGAGCGACTATCTGGACATGAAACATCATGAAATAGCGCGGCAGAAGGAAGCCCGGTAAATTGCTACCGGACCGACCGGACAAGTTAACAATGGCATCGACGGTAGTGTCATGGCTTCGTCATAAATCAGGCTTAACCTCCGGTTTTTACCGAGCAACATAGAACACTTTCTTCCAGTCATGCAAAAATCTCAGCTCAATATCGCTACGCGCTTAATCCTGTCCTTCCTGATCGTGCTGCTCGTGATGATGGCAATCACCGCAGTGTCACTATGGCGTTTGCAAGCCGCGCACGAGATGACTGACTACCTGGTCAATCGCAAGCTGGCCAATCAGGCACAGGTCGCCGACTGGCTCGGTGCGGTCAGTCTCAATGGCGTGCGGGCAAACGCCAGTGCCAAAAGTGACAGCCTGGAACTGGGAGAATTTTTTTCAGGGCAGGTCATCGCGGGTGACAAGGAAATCGCGGCGCTGTCTGCAAACATGCAGTTGACCGCGACGACAGCCGAAGAGAAATCCGAGCTGGTGTTGATAGACCGGCAGCAAGCGACCTATCTGGCTGCGCGCGACGACGTGTTCAAGCTGAAAGCGATAGGCCGGACCCTCGATGTCGAGCAGCAGGTCAAGGACCGGATGGTGCCGGCGCAGGAGGCTTTGTTGCAAGGTATTCGCAAGCTGCTCGATAGCCAGAAAACCCAGGCCCGTGCGATGGCTGCCGACAGCGACCAGTTATATCGCAACAGCCTGTTGCTGCTCATCGGACTTGGCACTGCGGGAATACTGATCGCGGTGATGGCAGCCTGGTTGCTGATCCGTACGCTGGTGGTCCCGCTCAGACATGCGGTCGCGATTGCGGCGCGCGTGGCCGATGGTGATCTCACCGTCGAGACCCACACCCGTCGTACTGATGAAATCGGCACCCTGCTGCAGTCATTGCAGCAGATGATTGCCAGCCTGGCTGGCACGGTCGGTGATGTTCGCCGCGGTATCGTCGCCATCGATGCCACGGCGCAGCAGATGGCACAGGAAAATGCCCATCTGTCGGACCGGACCGAATCACAGGCAGGTGCCTTGCAAGAGGCAGCCAGTTCGATCGAGCAGCTGGCTGTCACCGTCAAGCAGAATGCGTCCAGTGCATTGCAAGCCAGAACGCTGGCCTCGTCTGCCGCCGGGCATGCCTCTCGTGGCGGGCAGGAAATCGAACAACTGATGGTCTCCATGACCAGCATCGTGGCTGGCTCCGGACGCATGGGTGACATCATCGGCGTCATTGACGGCATCGCGTTTCAGACCAACATCCTGGCACTCAATGCGGCGGTCGAAGCAGCGCGTGCCGGCGAGCACGGACGCGGCTTTGCCGTGGTTGCCAGCGAAGTACGGGCCCTGGCGCAGCGTTCGGCAGCGGCGGCACGGGAAATCAAGGACTTGATCCAGCTCTCGGTGGAGCGCGCCACGGCAGGCAGTCGCCAAGTCGAGAGTACCGGCCAAACCATCGCTGATATCGTTACCTCGGCGCAGCAGGTCGCCAGCCTGATCAGCCAGATTACCGATGCCAGCCGCCAGCAGCAGCTTGGCATTGAGCAGGTCAATCAGGCGGTCGCCGAGATTGATGCCGCTACTCAGCAAAATGCGCAGCTCGTTCAGGAAGCCGTGGCCAATACCGCTGCGCTGCGTCAGCAAAGCGAACAATTGCGTGACGCAATCGATTTCTTTACCGAGCCGTCATCGCACGAGCGTGCGCCGCAAGCGACATCGCAGTACGCGCGATCGCCTGTGTTGCTGACCGCTTGAAGCCTTCGAGAACCCCGACTCAATGCGGCGGCAGCTGCGAGCGCCAGCGCGCCAGATAAGCCAGCACGGTCGCCGGGCTGGACATTTGCGGGTAGGAGTGCGGTACGGTTTCGCCTTTCGGTGAAGTTTTGCGATCGAGTAATTCCCAGCTGGTAATCAGTTTGCTGGACTGTCTGAAAGCCTCGTCGAATGAGCTGCTTTTTGGCAGCGACTCCTTGAAAAAGGCGCGGCCGAAATACGTAAAGTCATTGTCGTCGGCACAGCCAAATGAACTGCGGTCTTGGCGGGCTGCCGTAATGACGAGCGTATGTTCATCCCTCAACGGCGCAATGAAGCCCCCGGCATAGCAGGCCGAGACCACCACCACTTTCCAGCGGATCTGCTGTTGCTTGAGCTGCAGTGCCAGTTCGCGTGCCGTCAAACCGGGAAGGTCCATGCCGAATTGGCCCAGGACCAGTTCGTGTGTCGGCGTGCCGTGGCTGGTGAGAAACAGAAACAGGATGTCTTTTTGTCGATCCATCTGGCTGGCGATTGCTTGCAAGGCGGCGCGCAGGCTGGTGCGGGTTGCCATCGGCTGGGTGTCGACCGTATTGCGGCTGTTGATGAGCGTTAGCGAACGCCCGCGCGTGCCAAAATCACGATCGAACTGTTTGCGCACGAACTCCACTTCACGCCGGAAGACTTCCTGCGTGCCGTCGCCGGCGACTCCCAGAAAATACATGCCGATACGTGACGGATCAGAGGGCCTTAGCGTTGCCAGCGCCTGATCAAGCAGTGGCCGCTGCAAGTACAGTGCGGCCTCGACTTGTTGCTCGATCCGGGTTTGTTCGGCATCGCTTTGTGCCAGTGCGGTTCCGGCTATCGACAGCAGTGTGGCGAACAGGAAAAATCGGATGAAAAAAGAATGCATCTCACATTGGCCCGAAGGAATCTGGATGACGCAACCTTACCAGATCAATCGGGCGCAACAGGTTTTCGTCTGAGGGTGTCAGATCAGCTTGTTGAGCCCTGTAATGGCGTATCCCTTGTTGCTTATTTGTTCCTCGGCATCATCGATCGCATACGTTGAGCGAGCTTGCTGGTCGCCCAGTTCCATGCCGCGCGCAACATCGGACCATTCGGTGTTGATGACTTCGTCCGGGATGATTTTTCCTTCCGGAACCGCGAGATAGGAGACGTGGCCTTCTGGCTCAGCTCGTTGGTATAAGTCGATGCGCATGGTATTTCCTTCTTCACGTGGGTGTTCCAGTCTGACACCGATCGCAATAAAAGGTTGCCTTTGTTATTTGTCAGGCGACGGGTGCCGCGCGGGCGTGGCGTTCACCGGCACGTGAGAGCTGACCGAGCGGCAATTCTATCCACTGATGAAACATCGCACCAGCCAGCAAGCTGCCGACCCATGCGGTCAACATGCCGAGACCTTGCCAGAGGGGCGCGGCCGGAGCGAAGTGGTTGAACCAGGCATTGACCAGCAGGCAGACCGGGAAATGGATCAGAAACACTGAATAGGAGCGCTTGGCCAGTTGGTCAATCCATTCCAGGTGGCGATGATTGTTCCAGGCATCACCAGTTCTGCTTCGGTTGATAATCACAAGGGCACAGGCAAGTACGACGGCCACCGCGATACGGCTACGAAAATCGATCGTCAGCGCGATGACTGCCGGCAGCAGGATGGCACCCAGTAACAACTTTGCGGCAGCCGATGAGCGCCGCAGGTCGCGTGCCCACCAGGCCATCGCCCCCAGCCCGTAACTGCCAAAAAAATACGGTGCCCAGTCATCCCAGGCCGCATCGCGATTGACCACCAGCAATGAGAGTGCGGACAGCAGCACCACGAGTGCCGGCAACATCCAGGCGGCGGTGCGGCGTGTGGCCAGCGCACCGGAGACCCACAGTAGCAGCGTCATTAATGCGTACAGCTGGAAGTCGATCGCAACATACCAGGCTCCCGCCGATACCGAGGCGTAGCCCAGTACGCCATGCAGTAGCAATGCGTGGGCGGCCAGCTGGCTAATCGTCGGTGGTGCCGAGATCGACGCATGGGTCATCCACAGACTTGCCAGCGCCGATGCGGCCACCGCCAGCAAGGTTGCGACCAGAAACGGCGGCACCAGCTTCAGATACCGTCGTCCGATCGTGCGCCAAGGGCGCGCAATGCCGGGTGTTCCCAATGGCGACAAGGAGCGCGCAGCCAGGAACCCGCCTGTCACCAGGAAGACCTGGACGGCAATCCGCGCGTAGTCATCGAGCCAGGCAATCAGGGCCGGCGCGACCAATTCAACCTGATCGGACATCGGGCCATAGAAGGCCAGATGATGCAGCACGATCAGCTGTACGGCGATAATCTTGAACAGATCGACCGAACGAAACTGACGTGTCGACGTGACATTGTCGAAGACCGGAGTGGTACTCATGCATGCTTCCATTAATTGCCAAGGGCGCATCATAGCTGGTTGGTGGGATCATGGGTTTGTGGCGGCTCAGCAAGTGGTGCCAAGTCACGCAGCGAGCCCCAGGCATGAGCATACGCCCAGGTGAATTCGGCACCCAGCAAAAAAATTTGCGCTGAGTAATACACCCAGACCAACACGACAACCAGTGAACCGGCAGCGCCGAATGCCGAGGTCACGCCACTGGTGCCGATATACAGGCCGATCAGGTGCTTGCCCAGAGTGAACATGAATGCGGTCACCAGGGCACCGACCAGCACATCACGCCAGCTGATCACGACGCGGGGCATCAGTTTATAGATCAGCGCGAAGACGGCAGTACTCATGCCAAATCCAAGGACCAGATCGATCAGGCGTGCCAGCATTTCCCATTCGGCGAACAGCGGGCCCCACCAGCGCCCCAGTGCCGCCACCGCAGCGCTCAGCACCAGCGAAATCATCAGCAGAAATCCGATACCCAGGATCATCCCGAAAGACAGCAGGCGCGTGCGCAGCAGGTGCAGCAGACCGCCGCGGACTGTGCGCTGCGGGGAGCGCCAGATGCGGTTTAACGCATCTTGCAATTCGCCAAATACGGTGGTGGCACCGATCAGTAGCAAGAGCAGTCCCAGGAGCGTCGCCGGAATATTGTCGGACGGTGCGCTGACGCTGCGCAGCAAATCCTCGATGGCGCGGGCGCTGGTCTCGCCCATCATCCCGGCCAGCTGGCCGACGATTTCACCGCGTACGGCTTCCGCACCAAAAACCAGCCCAGCCAGCGAAATGACGATGAGCAGCAAGGGCGCAATCGAAAAGATCGTGTAATAGGCCAATGCGGCACCCATGCTCGGTGCGTAGTCGTCGAGCCAGGAAGTAAATGTGGTCTTGAGCAGAGCGCCCACATCACGCAGACGTATCCTGACCGGTGCAGGAGGAACTATTTTCATGGGCTCAGGGTGTGTTTTTGGCAATAGGTAATACTGCCATGAAACAACTTGCCGCTACAAGCTGACAGCGCCGCATCGTCCTGTAGGACAGATGGAGAACCGGTCGCCGCATGAAATGTTCTGTCGCCTTACTGGCTTTCGCCACCGCCGGAAAGATGGATCGTCAGGCGTCGTCGAGTAATTTCAGTGCGCGTTCTGCCGTATCGGTCATTGCCCACAGGTAGTCGCTCTTGATCTGGTCGCTGTGATTGCAGAAATTTTCCAGACCTTCGCCGCTGATGAGCATGGTCTGGGCATGGAGATGACCAAGCAGCTTGCGCAATTCTTCGTGGAGTTCGGTGTGCTGTTGCATTTCGATGATCTTGTTCATCGAGCGTCGTGCGGCACCGGATCTTTCCGTATTGACGGTACCGGTCTGCGCTGGTGGCGTGACTGATTTTTCTCCGGCAACAGTGGGGTCGATGGATTTCAGCGTGGTGTCGGTATGTTTGGCATTATTGTTGATAGTCATAGCCTGCTCCTGGGTTTCTACGAGTGATTTGTGGATCTGTTTGTTGATACCGTGACGTCAGTATGGTCACGTGTCAACAAGCTAACAATCCACAAAACAGGGACAGTTTCTGACAGGAAAATCCTAATGGTTTGTCGGGGAATCGCTACAAGCGGTCTTGACTTTTAGTTCCTATTTGGGGGGATTCAATCGATCAAGCCATGCTCGATCGCATACCGTGACAGCGCGGTATTGCCCTTGAGACCGGTTTTTTCAAGAATCCTCGCCCGGTAGGTGGTCACCGTACTGGCACTGAGGTGCAGCGCGGCAGCGATTTGCACCAGGCTTTCTCCAGAGGCGAGTAACCTCATGACTTCCAGCTCGCGATCCGACAAGGCTTCATGCGGAAATCGTACCCCCTCGCCGAGCAATTCTGCGAGCCGCTCGACGAGTGCCGGGCTGACATATTTTCGGCCTGCTGCGGCAGTGCGCACCGCATCGATAATGACTGCCGCAGAACTATCCTTGGTCAGATAGCCAACAGCACCCTGGCGCAGCGCACGCACTGCATAGACTTCTTCCGAGTACATGCTGAACATCAGGACAGCCAGCTTGGGCTGTTCCTGGCGCAGTTGCTTGAGCAACTCCAGGCCGTTCCTGCCGGGCAAGGCGATGTCGACCAGTGCCACATCGAACACTTGTGCGGCGACCAGTCGCATGGCTGCATGGCCCGAGTCGGCCTCGCCGGTGACGACGATATCGTCGGTCGTGCCTAGCATCAGTCTTACGCCACTGCGCACCACTGCATGATCATCGACGAGCATGACCCGTATTGTTTCAGAGGCCATCAGCAATTCCTGGCAATGGCATCAGGACAGACACCGTGGTACCGCGATCCGGAATGCCGCTAATGTGCAAGGTGCCACCAAAATGACCTATCCGTTCGCGCATGCCCAGCAATCCCCACGATTCTTGCTGGTCGACTTGTTCGGCACTCACGCCGATGCCGTTGTCGCTGATGTCGATGTGCAGGGCATCGTCAGTGCAGAGAATCTGCAGGCTGACATGCGTAGCCCGTGCATGACGCTGCACATTGGTCAGTGCTTCCTGGACGATACGAAACAGCGCGATGCTGCGTTCTGCATCCAGTTTGCTATCGATGATGTGATCATCGATCTGCAGGTTCAGCGATAGTCCGGCGCGCACTGTGATGCGCTCGGCGACCCATTCGATGGCACTCCAGATGCCCAGTTCGTCGAGGACGCTGGGACGCAAGTCGGTAATGACGCGGCGCACGGTGCCGATGGCTTCATTGGCCAGACGGTTGGCTTCTGCGAGGCTGTGAAACGGCGGGATTCCGTAACGACTGACCTGGTTAATCGCAACCGCTTGGTAGGCCTTGATGCCGGTCAGTATCGCGCCGAGTTCGTCGTGGATTTCACGGGCAATGCGCTTGCGTTCGTTTTCCTTGATGTATTCCTGGTGCGCGCCGAGTTTGCGCAGGCTCTCCTGCGTCTGACGCAATACCTTCTCGGCTTCGCGATGTTCGGTGATGTCGAGCCAGGAGCCGATGAGCCGGACGGGCTGGCCTGTCGCGTCAACCACGGTCCTGTTCCAGGCCCGGATAGTGCGCACGGTACCGTCCCGGCGCAGGATGCGTTTTTCATATTTGTAGTCGCAGCGCTCGAGCAGGCAGCGCGTGAATTCTGCTTCCGACTGTTCGCGGTCATCAGGGTGCACGTAGTGGTGTGCCAGTGCAATGCTCGGTGAAACGGATTGCGGCGATTCTCCGCAGATCGCAAAAATCTCGTCGGAGCAATACATTTCATTGCTGGCGATATCGAATGACCAGCTGCCCAGATGTGCCATGTCCTGTGCCGTCGTCAGGATGGCGCGGGTATCGATGAGCGCACTTTCGACACGCCGCCGTTCGGCGATTTCCTGATGCAGCAGTGCATTGGCCTGGACCAGTTCTGCAGTGCGTTCCAGTACCCGCTGTTCGAGTTCGTCGCGTGTGCTGCGTAGCGCTTCTTCGTTGAGGACGGCTTGTGTGACGTCGCGCTGGGTGGATGCGTAGTAGTGTTCGCCGCCCTGGGCATCGCTCAGCGGATACAGTCCCAGTTCATTCCAGAACAAGGTGCCATCGCGGCGATAGTTGCGCATCAGCGTGCGCAGCGGTTCGCGCTTGCGGATGGCAGCACGGATCAATTCGCGGTTTGGCTGCGCTGTATCAGTGTTTTGCAGGAAGTTGCAATTCCAGCCCAGCACTTCTTCCTGCGAGTAACCGGTCATCATGGAAAACGCCGGGTTGGAAAAAATAATGGGTGCGCCTGGCAGCCGCATGTCGCAGATCACGATACCGTCGGTGGCGTTTCTGATGATTGCTTCGGGGAACGGAAGCTGCTGGGCATCAAACATACTGACCTTATTGGTAGGTTGGCTGTGCACCGATGCAGGCGAACAGCCCGGTCAGCAAGGACTCAGGCAATGTGGCGTCGGCGCGTCGTTAATGGGCGTGATGCGCGACCATTTTTCGCAGTGATTTCTGCAATGATCAATGCATTACTCGCCATTAAGGCGCTGAGTCTACCACTGGTAGTTACATCAATTTGTATGTGGCCAATTAAATAGGATGAATTGTTGCTTTCGTCCTTTTACGTGCCGAGGCGCAGGGTCGGTGACACGTCATCCGATAGCCGGAAGATGGCCATCGCACGGGTCAGTGTCACGGCCTGATCCTGCAGACTTTCGGCGGCTGCGGCCGCCTGCTCGACCAGCGCCGAATTTTGCTGGGTCATTTCATCCATCTGGGTGATGGCCTGATTGACTTCCGTGATGCCGGCACTCTGCTCCTGGCTGGCGGCGGTAATCTCGGACATGATGTCGGCCACATGTCTGACCGAGCTGACGATCTGGTGCATGGTCTGGCCGGCATCGTCAACGAGCTTGCTGCCGATATCGACCTTGCTGACGGAATCGGCGATCAGGATCTTGATTTCTCTGGCGGCACTCGCCGAGCGCTGCGCCAGGCTGCGCACTTCCGACGCGACGACCGCAAATCCTCGTCCCTGTTCACCGGCACGGGCCGCTTCGACTGCGGCGTTGAGCGCCAGAATATTGGTCTGGAATGCAATGCTGTCGATCACCCCGATGATATCGACGATCTTGCTTGAGCTTTCCTTGATCGACGACATGGTGTCGACCACCTGGCCGACGACGCCGCCGCCTTTGATCGCAAAGTCCGACGCGGAAATCACCAGTTGATTGGCCTGACGCGCATTGTCGGCATTTTGCCGCACCGTCGCGGTCAACTCTTCCATCGACGAGGCGGTCTGTTCGAGTGAGCTAGCTTGCGACTCGGTACGCGAGGACAGGTCTGCATTGCCGGAGGCAATTTCCCGCGTTGCCACGGCGATGGTGTCGGAGCCATGACGCAGCTGCCTGATGGTGCTGATCAGGCTATCGGTCATGTCCTTGAGGGACTGCATCAGCGCGCCGGTCTCATCGGTGCTGCGTACCGTGATCTCGGCGGTCAGGTCGCCATCGGCCACCCGGCGCGCGATCGTGACGGCGGCGTGCAAGGGGCGCACGATGCTGCGCGTGATGGTCACGCTGATAACCAGCGTCAGTAGCAGCGCCGCTGCGGCCAGTCCCAGCATCAAGTTACGGGCGGAGGCATAGGCACCCCTGGAGTCCTGACCGGAAGTCTCGACGCGCTTGAGTTGCTGTTCGATGATGGCGTCGAGTGCCGCGATGTAGGCTTGCTGTGGCTTGCGGAAATCGCTCATCAGGAAATCGGCGGCCTGCTCTTTTTTGTATTCGCTGATGGTCTTCATGAACTCGGCCTGACCGGCCAGGTATTTTGCGCGGGTTGTCCCCAGGGTTGCGAGCAGTAGCTTGTCTTCCGGGCTGGACAGCAGCGCATCGAGCTGGCGCGTATTGTCACTGATGAGCTTGTTGGCGCTGGCGACGATGCCCGCTTCAATCTTGACCTTGGACGGATCAATCAGGAACAGCGTATTGCGCATGGCCTGGTCGCCGCGATCAACGGCTGTCTGAATCTGGTAGCCCAGCAGCACCGTTGGCACCCGGTCTCGGGTGAGGCGTTCGGTGGCGTTGTCGAGTGAGCCGAGGCCGGTCAGGCCTACCGCCGCGATGGCCAGCATGAGGATCAGGCCAGCGCCAAAACCGGCGGCCAGACGGGTACCGATGTACAGATTGGATATGTTCACGTTGCTATCTCCGGGTATTTTTATTGTGAGGCTACTTTTTAGTAGGGGAACTATAAGCGAATTTCTACTGCATTCAGGATCAATCATTGCCGTGCTTTGGCGCATTGCTCGTCTATCATTGGCTTCTTGATATGAGTTGATGACGGAGTAACAATGTTCCAGCCGCACCGCGATCCGCTTTCGCCGGAAATGCACATTTTCGACCGTGCTATCGGACTCACGCCGCAGCCCGATGGCAACTGGCACGGACACACCAGCACCGACTACGCCAATATGATCGGACCATTTGGCGGCGTGACCGCAGCGACCGCCCTGCAGGCCTTGCTGATTCAGCCGGAGCGGCTGGGCGATCCGGTCGCGCTGACCGTCAATTTTGCCGGTCCGCTGCGTGACGGCGCCTTCGAGGTGCGCGTCCGGATGATGCGCAGCAGTCGTACCACCCAGCACTGGTCAGTCGAAATTGTTCAGGGTGATGATTGCGTCATCAATGCCATTGCCGTGTTTGCGTTGCGCCGGCCAACCTGGTCGGCGACTGAAGTCGTCATGCCCGAGGTGGCCCTGGCAGAAACGCTGCCGCTGGTTGGCAACATGATGGGCGTGAGCTGGCCGCAGTGTTATGACATGCGCTTTGCCCGTGGTGGTCTGCGCGGAGTGGATGGTGCCGGCGACAACACCGACAGCCTGACCCAGCTATGGATTAACGACAAACCACCAAGGCCAATGGATTTTGCGTCGCTGACAGCGATCTGCGACGCTTTTTTTCCGCGCCTGTTTTCACGTCGGGCGCAGATGGTGCCGATCGGGACGATCTCGCTGAACATCCATTTTCACGTTGATGCGGCGATACTGGCGCAGCAGGGCAGTGCGCCCGTGCTGGGCGTGGCACAGGGGCAAATCTACAATCTGGGATTTTCCGACCAGGTCGCGCAGGTCTGGGGCGCGCAAGGTCAATTGCTGGCAACGAGCCAGCAAGCCGTCTGGTTCAAGGAATAGATCGCACGCAATCAAATAGTGCGCAAGGTCATTGCGTGCTATTTACTCATGTGAAATCCATCCGGAACTATCCGAAACTATCCGAAGCGGCGCAACGCATCCAGTGCCAGTCCGGCACCGATGCTGCCAAACAGATCACCTTCAATTGCACGCGCATCCGGCACCAGGCGGGCAATGCGCTGGCGCAGCGAACCGACGCCGCTGGAGCCGCCCGTAAAAAATACCGTGTCGACTTCGCTGGCCTTGACGCCGGCATCGCGCAGCAAATCGGCGACCGTGCTTTCGACAGTACCCAGCAAGCGCACGATCGAGGTATCGAAGGCATCACGAGTGATCGTCAATTCTTCGCGCGGAGCGAGCCTATCCAGATTCAGGATGGCCGTCTCGGCTTGTGACAGCGCGATCTTGCCTTCCTCGACCTGTATCGCCAGCCAGTGGCCGCTGCGTTCGCGGATCACGTCGAGCAGGCGGTCCAGCTTGGGCTTGTCGCGGGCGTCGCGGTAGATGTCCTTGAGCTGCAGCCAAGTCTTCTGGGTATAGGCCAGATTGATGGTGTGCCAGGTAGCCAGGTTGAAGTAATAGCTGGAGGGGACTTCGCTGTCATTGTTGAGCTGGCTGCCCAGTCCCAGCAGCGGCATGACCGTTGACAGGCTCAGGTATTTGTCGAAGTCGGTACCGCCGATGTGGACACCGCCTGAGGCCAGGATATCGCTGCGTCTATCGACCCGTTGGGCGCGCTGCGGTGACACGCGTATCAGCGAAAAGTCCGAGGTGCCGCCGCCGATGTCGGCCACCAGCACGATCTCTTCGCGATCGATGCGCGATTCGTAGTCGAAGGCGGCGGCGATCGGTTCGAACTGAAAGGCAACCTGACGAAACCCGGCCGCACCGGCAATGTCGCTCAGGGTTTGTTCGGCCAGCCGGTCAGCCTTCTGATCGCCATCGACGAAAAAGACCGGACGTCCGATCACCGCGTGCTGGAAGGACTGGCCGCTGGCGGTTTCGGCACGGCGTTTGAGTTCGCCGATGAACTGGCCCAGCAACATGCGAAATGGCAATGCACGTCCCAGCACCTCGGTCTGGCCATCGATCAGGCCGGTGCCCAGCAGACTTTTCAGCGAGCGCATCAGCCGACCTTCGTAGCCGGCAAGGTAATTGGCCAGTGCCGCGCGGCCATAGCTGACCTGTTCGTCTTCGGCATTGAAAAACACTGCCGAAGGCAAGGTCAGCTTGTCGTCTTCGAGCGCCAGCAGCGCATCGTGTCCGGGACGGACTACGCCGACCGTGGAATTGGAGGTGCCAAAATCGACGCCACAAGCATTCGCCATGAGCTTACTTTCATCAACCGGAAATGGGCCGCCGATCATAGTCGAACGCAGACTGAAAGTCCCGCCCTAATTGCGCTTGTAGCGTACGCGCCAGGACCGGCTTTTCAGCAGGAATGCGCCGAGTGCCTCGACAAGATGATCGCAAGTAGAATCAGTTTTTTCAAGGGGACCATGACGATGACTATCTCCCGCTGTTCCTGGGTGACGCCCACCAATGCCTTGTACGTCGCTTATCACGATGAAGAGTGGGGCGTTCCCTGTCATGACGAGCGCCGGCTGTTCGAAATGCTCAATCTCGAAGGTGCGCAAGCCGGGTTGAGCTGGTCGACCATTCTCAACAAGCGGACCACCTATCGGCTGGCCTTCGACGACTGGGATGCGCGCAAGATCGCCGGGTACGATGCGGACAAGGTGGCGCAGTTGCTGGCTGATCCGGGCATCGTGCGCAATCGCCTGAAAGTCGCCGCAACCATCACCAATGCGCGCGCCTACCTGCGCCTGTGTGACGACGAGGGCGGGCTCGATTCCTACTTGTGGGGCTTCGTTGGCGGTGTGCCCGTGCATGGCGGGGCGGCGGTGGTACCAACCAACACCGCGCTGTCGGACCAGATATCCAAAGACCTGCTCAAACGCGGCTTCAAGTTTGTCGGCTCGACGATTATCTACGCGTATCTGCAGGGGATCGGCGTACTCAACGATCACGCGCCGCAGTGCTATTTGTACGCAGGTAGCGGGTCTCATCCATCGTCTTGACGATCGGTACCGCTGTCCTGCCGCACAGTGGTTTTGCTATCGCCCTCGAACAACCACTATCCTGTCGCCATGACTCAAACCTGTGTTCCTCCCGATGACCGGCACGTCGTGCTTGATACCTGCTTCGGTGTCGGTCACGCATTCCTGCAGCAATGGCAGGTCTCGACCGGACGCTTGCATTACCTCGCTTTTGTGGCGCAGCCGGTTAGCGCGAACGAACTGCTGCAGCGTCATGCCGACTGGCCTGAACTCGTTCGTCAGGCGCATGCTTTGCGCGCGGCGTGGCCGGATCATGTCGCCGGCTTCCACCGGTTGCTGTTCGATGACGGGCGCATCAGCCTGACCCTGATGATAGGCACACTCGCTGCGTGCCTGTCGCAATGCGTTGCACAAGTCGATGCATTCCTGATTGATATACTCGCCGCAGAGACGATGGCGCGTCGGCTGGCGCGACTGGCCGCGCCGCAATCGACGCTGCGCTTGTTGGCAACGTGTCCGGTTGCGGCGCTGGAGCAGGCCGGATTCGTGTTTGTGTCGGCGTTGCAGGCTACCTATGCGCCGCGTCGTCCGTCCGGCAAGGCGGTCGCCGCAGGCGAGCGCCATGCCATTGTGCTCGGCGCGGGTCTGGCCGGTGCGGCAATCTGCGAACGGCTGGCGGCGCGTGGTTGGCGTCTGACGTTGCTCGAGCGCCATGCTGCTCCCGCGCAGGAAGCTTCCGGTAACCTGGCCGGTATTGTGATGCCGGTCTTGTCGCAGGATGACAACCTGGCCTCGCGACTGAGTCGTGCGGCCTACCTGTTCGCGTTGCGACGCTGGTCAGGGCTGGCACAGCCACGCTTCGAGGGCGAACGCTGCGGCGTGCTGCAACTGGCACGCGGTACCGATCATGCGACCGCGCAGGCGCGCATTGCACTGCGCTGGAATTATCCGGCCAGTTATGCACGCTGGCTCGACAGCGCCGCAGCGGCAGCCTTGTTGGGCAGTGCAGCACCGGATGGCGGCTGGCTGTTTGCGCAGGGCGGCTGGGCCGATCCTGCCGGCGTGTGCCGCGCGTTGCTGGCAGCGTGCGGCACACGGCTGACGGTGCGCTACCAGCAGGCCGTTAGCAGCTTGCAGCGTGTCGGTGACGAGTGGCAATTGCGCGATACCGATGGCGTCTTGCTGGCGCAGGCACCCACTGTCATTTTCGCCAATGGCAATGGTGCGACCCGGTTTGCACAGCTGGCTGACCTGCCATTGCAATCGGTGCGCGGACAGGTCACGCATGTCAGCGCGCCGGTTTTTTCTGCGCCGTCGCTGGTGGTGTGCCGGGAAGGGTATCTGACGCCGTCGGTACAGGGCATGCGCTGTGTCGGCGCGACTTACGATCAGGACGACGAGGCTGGTTTGCGCTGGTCCAGCCAACACGAAAATCTGCAGCGGGTGCAGGCGATGTTGCCCGGAATATGGCCCGATACATCCACTTTTCCGCTGTCAGGCCGGGTCGGGTTTCGCTGTGTGGCACCGGATCGTTTGCCGCTGGTCGGTGCGTTGCCGGTGACTGTCGGAGCCAGCCGCGCCGAGCGCTTGCGCGATGTACCACGCTGGCCGGGATTGTATGGGCTGCTGGGTTATGCGTCGCGCGGATTGATCTGGGCACCGCTGGCGGCAGAGTTGCTGGCCGCGCAGCTCGATGGTGAACCGCTGCCACTGGAGAGCGATCTGGTGGATGCGCTGGACCCGGCACGTTTCAGGTTGAAGTCATTGCGCCAGTCCTCGCGGTGATGCCTGGGAAAACCGTGCGCCCAATAAAAAACGGACCGCGTGGCGGTCCGTTTCTTTTGCTGCGGCAAAGAATTACTTCTTGGCGCGGCTAGCTTTTTCGGTTGCTTGTGTGAACTGTTCGGTTGCCGAGTTGACATTGGCTTCCATGGTTTGCACGGCTTGCTTGGTGGTCTTGGTCAGTTGCTCGTAACCGGCGTTGGCGTTGCTGATGACCGATTTCACCATTGCTACCAGGTTCTCCGAACCGGCTGGTGCATTCTTGCTGACATCATCAACCAGAGCCGATACTTTACGGCTGGTTTCAGCGATCTGGGCTTCAGCAGCGCGGGTCAGTTCGGCTTGGGCTTCGGAAGCGATGCTGGCAACGTGACGGCTGTAAGCCTGTGCTTTTTCAGCGGTTGGCTTGGCTTGTGATGTTGCCAGTGTCATGAACTCTTGTGGATCTTTTGCAGCCATCAGTTGCTTGGCGTTGTTGGTGCTTTCTTCCAGCGTGCTTTTGACGGCGGTCAGGTTCAATTCAACCAGCTTCTCGACACCTTCGAAAGCTTTGCTGGTCAATGTGGTCATCAAAGCAACTTGCGCTTCGAAGTTGGCTTTGGTTGCGGCGGAAAATTGGTCTTGGAATGAAAACATGTGAATCTCCTGAAGTGGTTGGTAATGGCGGATTCGTAAGCGGTAGCAACCAAACAGCACATGGTGCGCCGCAACAAATCTTATTTTACGTACCTTAAAACGGATGTCAAGATTTAATTGTGCAGTGCGTCAAAGTAATTGATTTGACATCCCGCCTGGCATTGCCGAACTTTCACAGAGTTCAACGCGCTGAGGTCGCAGTCGGCAAGTACGCCGTTACCCTGCTCAAGCAGGTGGATCGGCATCGCCTTCAAGGAGGCAGTCCAGAATCGACCGACGGTGCGGCGAGGTGCCGGTCGGATTGGCGCGAGTTTCGTTTAGGAATACCCCTATAATCAAGCGAGAGACAGACACACATTTCGACCTACAACAATCAGATAAGGCGAATCCATGAATACCCTCCACTACGCCCACTGGCCTGCCGGCTTGCCGTTTCACCTGACCGTTCCCGCCACCAGCGTCTACGTCAACCTGGAAATTAGTGCATTACGTTATCCCGACAAGCCCGCGATCATTTACTACGATGCGGTCCTGACCTACCGCCAGTTGCATGATGCCGTGCTGGCGTTGGCGGGCTACCTGCAAGACACCTGTGGCGTGCAGCGCGGCGACCGGGTCTTGCTCGACATGCAGAATTCGCCGCAATGGGTGATTGCCTATTTCGCGATCCTGCGCGCCGACGCGATGGTGGTACCGGTCAATCCGATGCTGATGACCGAAGAGCTGCGTCACTATGTCGACGACAGCGGTGCCAAGGTGGCGCTGGCATCGCAGGATATTTTTGCGCGGCTCGCGCCGCTGGTCGGCAGCACCGGACTGGTCACGGCGATCGTGGCAACGTATTCCGATTACCTTCCTGCGCATACCGACCTGGCCGTGCCGGACGTCATTACCGCTGCCCGTGATGTAGCGCAGTCTCCGGGCGTCATTGCCTGGCACGCGGCTCTGGCCCAGGGCGGCACCTTGCGTGAACATCTGGCCGGGCCGGACGACCTGGCCTGCATGCCCTACACCTCCGGTACCACCGGCAAGCCCAAGGGCTGCGTACATACCCACGCCTCTGTCATGTTCACGGCGGCCGGCGCACCGCACTGGGCCACATCAATGGTGCCGGACCAGGTCACGCTGGCGGTGCTGCCGTTCTTTCATGTCACCGGCATGCAGATCAGCATGAATGCCGTCATCGTTGGTGGCGGCACGCTGGTGATCCTGCCGCGCTGGGATCGCGATGTTGCCGGCCAGTTGATTACCCGCTATGGCGTCACGGTCTGGACCAATATCCCGACCATGGTGATCGACCTGTTGTCGAATCCGCGCCTGGCCGAGTACGACCTGTCGGGTTTGCGCCGGATCTCCGGCGGTGGTGCGGCGATGCCGGCGGCGATCGCGCAAAAGCTGCTCGACCTGACCGGCCTGTATTTCAT
>CANFED010000007.1 GCA_947445995.1 Oxalobacteraceae bacterium
CGACGAGCGCAAAGCCTTCATGAAGCAATGCCTGAGCGCCAAGCCGGCAGCAGACGCGGCTGCCGCAGCGGCACCCGCAGAACCGGCCACCCAGCAGAACAAAATGAAAACATGTAACGCTGACACTGCGGGTAAAAAGGGCGATGAGCGCAAGGCCTTCATGAAAGAGTGTCTGAAAAAGGCGGCTTGATTTTCCGAAGTACGTCAGTAATAAAAAATGACCGATCAGCATGTTGATCGGTCATTTTTTTGTTATCTCGATGGTTCTTCGTTGGACGAATGGTGCAATAACCGAAGGGCATTGCACCGAATGCACCGACTCCCACCGTCAATGCCGAAATGCGACTCAAGCCACGATCGGTGTCACGGTCACGGCAACCCGGAGTTCCTGCCCGCCACCGCCGAGCACGATGCCGCGCATCGGCGTGACATCACTGAAATCCCGACCCCATCCCACCGTGATGTGCTCATGCTGGACCAGGCACCGGTTAGTCGGATCGAAATCGATCCAGCCCAACCCTTCGCTGTACACCGATGCCCATGCATGCGAAGCATCCGCTCCGACCAGACGTGGCTGCCCCTCCGGCGGCATGGTCAGAATATAGCCGCTGACATAACGGCACGACAAGCCCAGCGAGCGCAGGCAGCCGATCATCACATGGGCAAAATCCTGGCATACGCCATGTCGTCCGCGCAGCACATCGATGAGCGGCGTGGCAATGGTGGTCGCATCCGGGTCGTATTTGAAGTCGCTGTGGATGCGTTCGGTCAGCTCCATGCAGGCTTCCAGCAAGGGACGACCGGGCGTAAAGCTGGGGCGGGCATAGTCTGCCAGCTCCTCACCGCAGGCAATATGCGGCGAGTTGAACAGGAATTCATAGGGGTCCAGCGTGCTTGCATCGAGCGTGCTGCGCAGTCGCGCACGCTGGTCTTCCCAGGACGGTGAATTGATCAGCTGCGAGCGGTCCGGCCGCGGCTGCAAGGTCACCACCGAATCCGACACGACGGTCAGTTCCGGGTGCGGTGTCGACAGCGTCAGCAAACGCGTTGCGTTACCAAAATAATCGACCCGGTTGGACCAGTCCTGCGGTTTCGGCGTGATGCTTAACTCGTGCGATTCCGTGGTCTGGTAGGCGAACGAGCGCGGCGTCATGTGCAGGAATTGCTGCGACAGCGTAACCGCGCGATGGTAGGTGGTCACTGTTTCATGGAGGACGTGATAGCGGATGCTCATGGTGCAAATGTGCCTCGGTTGACTTCGCCCGTGTAACTAAAAAATTGCAGACCGATCTGGTCTGACAGCGCGACACTGGCAACATTGAGCCTGGCCAATAGTGAAAGTAGTGGCTCGCTGCCGAAGTGCAGGTCGCGGTCGGTCTGAATGGCCTGCAATTCGACCAGCAGTGGCAGGAACAGTTCAGCGCCGCAGGGGCCGTGGCTGGCAGCGAGCTTGTCGAGATATTTGACCAGGCCCTGCAGCTGGAACATGACCGAACGCGGGTTGCTCTCATCGAGTACGAGCAGATCGAGCAATGGCAGGATTTCAGGCTGGGCCACATAGCGCGAACGGTAAGTGACGATGCTGTCGGCGACTTCGAGCAGCCAGTCGAGGCTACTGTCGGGCGGCATGCTGATGCCGTGCTGCAGTACCGTGCTCAGGAATTGCAGGCGTTCGAGGCGACGGCCAATCGACATGAAGCGCCAGCCGTTGTCGCGCGTCATGCCGTCGAGCGCAAAGCCCGACAACGTCATCAGCGCAATGGTGGCACTGTCGAGACGGGCGATCGCACCGGCCAGATTGAGCGGCTGACCGAGGCCGCTGTTCTGCTGCACTACCTGGTTGAGGGTGCGCCAGTTGTCCAGAGACAGCCGCTCGCGCAGGTGACCGGCAACCCGGTACAGCTGCTGAAAATTATTGGTCAGGCCGGCACCGCTGCGCGTGACCAGTGATTGCAGCAATTCGGTTTCGATGTCGGCATCGTCTTGCAGGTCATCGTTGAGCAGACCGAAATGCTGACACAGGTCCTGCACCGTCTGCCATTCGCCACCGCGGTATTCGGGCGAGACGCTGAGCAGGAAATCGAGTGCACTGCGCAGCAGTCGGGTCGTGTTATCGCAGCGTTCGGTCAAGCGGCCGAACCAGAACAGGTTTTCGACCACCCGGCTTGACAGATGCGTGTCGCCGCGCACCAGTTCATGCGCGGCAGTTGTTGTCGGCAACAGGCTGAGCTGGCTGACCCGGCCGCGTGCCTGCACCCAGGTATCCTTGCTGGCACCACCGCGCTGCATCGTGATGACGCGTCCGTCGGCACCGGTCGCGACGCGTGTCAGACCACCCGGCATGACGATATAGCCATCCGGCGTGGCACAGGCAAACACGCGCAATCCAACCGCCGACGCACTCAAGCCCGGATCGGGATTATCGCGCCAGACCGGGGCCTGAGAAATGTTGACCAATTCCTGCGCGACGTAATTGTGCGGCTGGGCGCGCATCGCCGCGATCAGTTCGGCCCGAGCTTCTTCGCTGAGACCTTCGCCAAAGACAGGTTCCTGGCGCAGTTGCGGGAAGGCCGGCTTGACCACCAGATGATCGAGCTGCTCGATCGCTTGCTTGAGTGCTGCCGGTTCGCCGCACCACCAGGTGCCGACCGACGGCATCTTCAATTCTTCGCCGAGCAGGCGGCGTGCAATGGCGGGCAGGTAGCCGAGCAGGGCACCGGATTCCAGCAGGTTGGAACCCAGCCCGTTGGCCAGCAACACGGTGCCACGGCGCGCGGCTTCGGTCAGGCCGGCGACACCCAGTGCCGAGTCGGAACGCAATTCCAGCGGGTCGCAGAATTCGTCATCGACGCGGCGCAGGATCACATGCACGCGGCGCGGACCGGCCAGTGTCTTGAGCCAGACCAGTCCGTTACGCACCGTCAGATCACCACCTTCGACCAGCGGAAAACCGAGGTAGCGGGCCAGGTAGGTCTGTTCGTAATAGGTTTCGTTGTACGCGCCCGGTGTCAGCAGCACGATCAGCGGTTGCTCGCTGTCGCGCAGCGGCGGACTGTCGTCATTGCCATCGCCGCGATTGGCGGCGCAGATGCGGCCCCAGTGCGTCAGGCTATCGCGCAGGCGGGCAAAAAAGCTGGCCAGGTGTTCGACCTTGAGATCACGAAACAGCTCCGGGAAGGCGCGCGAAATGACGATCCGGTTTTCCAGTGCATAGCCGGCACCGGACGGGGCCTGAGTGCGGTCACCGACCACCCACCAGCGGCCATCGGGTGCGCGCGCAAGGTCAACCGCATAAAAGTGCAGCGAGATGTCGTCGCTCTGGCGGATGCCGTGGCACGGCCGCAGGAAGCCGGCATTGCCGTGGATCAGACCGGCGGGCAGCAAGCCCTCCTTGAGCAGCGTCTGTTCGCCATAGACATCGCCGAGGATGCGATTGAGCAGGCTGGCGCGCTGGATCACTGCGGCCTCGATCTCGGCCCATTCCTGCTGCGGCAAAATGAACGGCAGCACGCTCAGATCCCACGGCCGTGCAATGCCTTTCGGGTCAGCATAAATATTGTAGGTAACGCCGTTTTCACGTACCTGGCGTTGCAGTGATTCGATGCGATGACGCATCTGTTCAGGCGGCTCACGGCCGAGGAAGTCAAGCAGGCGACGCCAGTGTGGACGTGGCTTGCCTTCGGCTTCAAACAGTTCGTCATAGCGCTGTTGCGCTGCCGGATACCCGGTAAGCAGGGGATTGGTCATAGTAATAAGGTCAGTAGCTAGTGCAGATCCTGCAGGAAAGCAGAGTAAATGGCGGGGCCAGCAGAGGTCGCTGGCAACGGCGAATCGCGGCCTATCATACCCGTCGCCGCGAATAAGTTCGATAACGAACATATTGCCGGGAGCTCAGGCCGGATACTTGGTAGACTTCGCCTCCTCGCACGCAAGGCGCCACCTCACTTTTTCGAAGCTACCCGCAATGATCCGGCTGAATTTTTCCATCGAACTCAATTACGACATCTACGACAACGCCAGCGATTTCATTTTCAATATTCACGCGGCGATGACGCCACACCAGAAAGTCGTACGTGAGCAATTTCATGTCAGTCAGAATGTGCGCACCAGTGTGTTCACGATACCGGAAACCGCTTCCCGCTACGTGCGCCTGCAGGCTGCCAATGGCCCTTTGTGCATCCGTTACGAAGCCACCGTCGACATCACCCATCACATCGAAGCACCCGCCAGTTTGCAGGAGATGGCTATCGATGAAGTGCCGCCGCAAGCACTAAGCTATATTTATCCAAGCCGTTACTGTCAGGCCGACCGTCTGCATAACCTGGCTAGCCGGGAATTTGGAGGATGGACGCGTGGCTATCAGCGTGTGCTGGCGATCCAGGACTGGATTCGTCAACGCATGGTGTTTCAGTCCGGCAGCACCAATGCCAGCACGTCCGCGCTCGACACGCTGCTTGAACAGGTGGGTGTCTGTCGTGACTATGCCCACCTGATGATCGCGCTGTGTCGCGCCATCAATTTACCTGCACGCTTCGTGACCGGCATTGATTACGGCGTTGACCAGAGCATGCGGCCGCTGGATTTTCATGCGTACGTGGAAGTCATGCTCAGCGGGCGCTGGTACCTGTTCGATCCGAGTGGAGTCTCGCCGCCTATGGCGCTGGTGCGCATTGGCACGGGGCGCGATGCAGTCGATGTGCCGTTCGCGACCGTGTTCGGCGCAGTCGGCCCGGCCTTGCCGCTGATCCGGATCAACGCCGTCGAGGATGCGGCGCAGGGCCTGATCATGCCGTTCCATACGGATCAGGCACTGTCCTCGGCGATGGCCTGATCGCTGGTATCAAGCGCGCGCACCAGAGCGCGTTCAACCACGCCGTCCTGCGCCAAGATGCGCACGCGGTTTTCGCGGAACTGGCGGGCCAGTTCGTCGGCCGGCATCGAAAACGCTTCTTCGCGCTGGCCGTTGGTAAAAATATAGAGCGTGCGTAGCGGACTGACCCAGGCCAGCCTGACTTGCCGCACTTCGCCCGATGCCTGTTCGAACGCCAGCCACGTCCCGCGATGCAACAGCTCGACCGTCACCACAAACTGATCCGGTGCCACTTCCTCGGGTTCGCGCGCCTGCAGGTCAAGCCGGTGCTCGGCTGCCTTGCGGGCAACTTCGACGGCAATTTCGACTTGTCGCTCGGGTGACAGGTCGATCGGTGCGCGCACGATCGAGGCGTGGCATTCGGCCAGATCGGCAAAAAAGCGCAAGCGATCCGCATCATCCCATTTGATGACCGTGAGCCACTTGTTGAGCATCGCCAGAATCATCGGCAGGCGTGCAATCAGTTCGCGGCGCTGCTCGGCGTTGAGCTTGGGCTTGATGCTCCACAGCAGATCGTCCATGGTCCGGATCGCGTTGGTCAGCACGTCGGGCCGTTCATCGCTGATGCTGTGGGCCAGCGTCAGCACCGTGATCCAGCGGCTTTCCAGAAACGCTTCGACAAAGGCACTGACCTCGCCGGTACGGATACGCACCGCCACATCGTTGCGTGCCGAACGACCGGCCATGCGGATTTTTTCGGCCTGCAGTGCTTGCGTGATCGGCGTTGCCAGCGCGCTGGCGGCGGCATTTTCTTCGTTGCGAATATACGATTCCAGCTCACCCAGCGCCGTCGCAAAATGCTCGCGTTGGTCGCTGCCGTCATCGTGCCGCACCCGGTCGATCCCTTGTTTCATCGTGCGGTACAAGGGATCGTCGGTGCCTTTGCTGCGATCCCAGTCGATGCCGGTACGCGCCAGCAGGTCGATCAGCTTGCGGGCCGGATGGGTATCGCTGTAAAAAAATTCCTGATCGACCAGTGCCGCCTTGAGGACCGGCATCTGCAGAAAGCCGATCAGCTCCTTGACCTCCTGCGGGATGTGCGGGTCATGGAAGACGGCATCAAAGACTTGCGACAGCAGGTCGAGTGTCGCTTCGTCGACCCGGCTCAACGAACCCGCAGGCATGCCGGAACGAAGGCGGGCCAACTGGTTGATTGCCGGTGAGTCCACAGGCAGCGCATCGACACGTCCCAGCAAGCCGGAGCCCGCGCGTGCTGGCATATCGGTCTGGCCGGATGCCTCGAAGCGCTGGCGCAATTGCTCGCGCAGGGCCTGTTGGCTGGCTTCGCGGGTCGCGGCGCTGAGATTGCCGCTGGATTTGTGGATACGGTAGGTGCTAACCAGTTCCGGCAAGATGCCATGAGCGATCAAGTCGTCATTGATCGCTTGCAATATCGGAGCTAGCGCCAGGAACACCGCAGGTTTTAACAGCGGCAAGAGGAGAGGGTGGGCATCGACTTCGGGCGTGAAAGCGCACCAGGCAGCCTGAATCGCAGCAAGAAATACTTCGGGACGGAACGGGTTTTGGGTCACGCTGAGCGTATCGCGCTGCAGCAGGTTGGCGAGCCGGCTGTTAAGTGCCGCCAACTGGTCGGCTTGCTCGATATCGAACAGGCGGGCGCTCGAACCCATCAGCACCCGGTTGTCCATCTCGGCAAACGGCACCAGTTCCAGATCGCCGGCACGCCGCGATGCAGGTCGCTGCGCACCGTGTTCCAGCACCTCGATTTCGCGTGCAAGCGCCTGCTCCAGCTTTTCATTTGCCAGCAGCAGAAACGGATAACCGTGATTTTTCAGCAGGTTCCCCAAGTTAAAACTGAGGTTTGCCTCCTTGGCATCGCCGCTGCTATCGGATAGCTGCAGCAGCGCCGCTGACAGCCGTACCGAAAAATCGCCAAACTGCGTATCGACCTGTTGCATCGCGATGCGTGTCAATTCCTTGAGCACGCCACTACGCCGTCGCCGGAATTGCGGCGCGGGCTTGGGAATATCCTGCTCTGGTGGGTAAATCATCGTCATGCAATTCCGGCGGGCCGTGCGTGCATCAGTCGGTTAAAAAGCAACCGCAAAGAATCATTATGCATTACTCCGATCGGTATTTCTATGTGGAAATAAATGGTGGTGTTTTAGATGCGCTCACGGTATTGAAAAATGTAGGGTGCAATGCCCTTCGGTTATTGCACCCTGCGGCAAAATCACCAGAGGGTATTGCCCCATCACGAGACAAGCTGCTCCTGCTGGCTGTTGAACTATACTTGCGCGTTTGGGTGAAGGCGCTTTGCATGAATGATCCGCTCCAGTTATTCGGCTTCACCACGGCACCACTGGAACTGGTTTCGTTTGTCCTTGCACTGATCACGGTGTCGCTGAGCATCCGCCAAAATCACTGGAGCTGGCTGTTCTCGATTGTTTCGTCAGCGACGTATGCCGTCGTATTCTTTCAGGCGAAACTTTACGGCGACAGCGGTTTGCAAATTGTCTTCATCGCGCTGTCGATATGGGGTTGGTATCAGTGGCTGCGCGGTAGCAGCACGCATTCGGTGCTGGCCGTGAGCCGGCTGTCGCGGCGTGGCTGGGTGCTCTCGGGCATTGCGTGGCTGGCCGGATTCGTTGTCCTGTCGGTTTTCCTGCAACGCTTCACCGACACCGATGTACCGCATGCCGACGGCTTGCTGACCGCCGGCAGTCTGCTCGGGCAGTGTCTGCTATCGCGCAAGAAGCTGGAAAACTGGCTGGTCTGGATCATTGTCGATGCGCTGTATGTCGGTTTGTACCTCTACAAAGGCTTGACCCTGACGGCCTTGCTGTATGGCGTGTTCGTGTTGATGGCGCTGGCTGGCTGGCGTGCATGGCGCAAATTGCCGTGATGAACAGGTCGATCGCCATCCTCGGTGCCGAGTCCACCGGCAAGTCAACGCTTGCAGAGGCGCTGGCAACGCACTACGGCTCCGTCTGGGTGCCGGAATACTTGCGCGAATTTGTCGACCTGCATCAGGCGACCCCTTGCGAAGAGGAGCAACTCGGCATCGCACTGACGCAGATCGAGCGCGAAGAGGCCGCCGTCCGGCGCAGCGACGGCTGGATATTTTGTGACACGACGCCACTGATGACCGCGCTCTACAGCGCTTTTTATTTCGGTCACGTTGATGCAGAACTGGCCGCGCTGGCGGCCAATCGACGGTATGCGCTGACACTGGTGACCGCGCCCGATACGCCGTGGGTCGCCGATGGCCTGCAACGCGAATCGGCCAGTGTCCGAAGGACGGTGCATGCCAATCTGATTGCGCTACTGGAACAATATGGTTGTGACTATCGGTTGCTGTCAGGTGCCTTACCCGAACGGCTGAGACAAGCTGAGAATGCCTTGTCACACTGCACGGGATAGGCAAAAAATGCGCCGTAATACCAACAGAATCCTCGCTACCGAGCTATTTCTCACGTCATCGCCCAATGTTTCTCTGTGGAACAAAAATCACGAAAAAATTTAAAATTCCCCTTTTTCATTTGCGATTTTTTGTTACTTTGAGTTATCGTGGTCACACTGTTTCTAGTCTTTAAGGCAACTTGGTCCGGACATGACAGGCAACGGGAACTCATCGACAGGGAAAGGTAACAACAATGAACAAGGCTATCGACCCGTCTTGCGTTACTGTTCTCCCCGATATCAACTTGAGTATTGACCACATCGGCAACCATTTCGGATTTCCGGTTGCAGTATTTGATCAGCACTTGCACCTGCGCTATATCAACGAGACGGCATTGCGCGTATTCGACCTGACCTCGGCGCATACCGACCAGCACATCAGCACATTGCCACTGCCGCGCTGGTTCGACGACATGGCGGTACTCTTCGACGTCGTGATGGCCAATGGCGGCGTCGAGGTACTGTCGCTGCTGATCAACGGACAGCGTTGCCGGGCCGAGGTCACATCGCTGCGTGGTCCGCAAGGCGAAAATCAAGGAATCATGCTGGCGGTCTTCGATCATCTGCGCCACGAGTCGCCGGATCAGGCGAGCGCCACTGCCCCGGTCCAGATCGATGAGGCTGACGAGGCTGACGAGGCTGACGAGGCGGCCAGCAATTCCGAACTTGAGCGCATCGAGTTTCTCGCTACCCATGATGATCTGACTGGATTACCTAACCGCAATTTATTGGGCGACCGGCTCAAGCATGCGATTTCGCAAGCCCGTCGCACCAAGCAAAAAGTGGCCGTGCTATTTATCGATCTCGATAATTTCAAGGAAATCAACGACACCCTCGGCCACGCGATTGGCGACCGTATTCTCAAGCAGGCTGCTACCCGGTTATTGCGTTGCGTGCGCGACGCCGACACCCTGTCGCGCATGGGCGGCGACGAGTTCATTGCGGTTCTTGGAAGCGTGACCCTGCAAGACGTAGTCCGGGTGGCAAACCGGATCGTGAGCACGATGGCAGCCACGTTTTCGATCAATAACAGCAAACTGAACATCAGCGCCAGCGTCGGCATCGCCGTCTTCCCCGAGGACGGCAATGACAACGCCAGTTTGCTCGGTGTCGCCGACAGTGCAATGTATCTGGCCAAGCAATACGGCCGTAATCAGTATCAGTTTTTCGCCAGTGAAATGAAAGCAAAGGCACTCCAGCGCAATCAGCTGGAAACCGATTTGCGCGCGGCCGTGAAAGCCGGTCATTTGCGCATGGTGTATCAGCCCAAGGTTGATATTGCCAGCGGCCAGATCGTCGGTGCGGAAGCGCTGGTACGCTGGACCGATTTCATTCTCGGCGACGTGCCGCCGTCCTGCTTTCTGTCGATTGCCGAAAGTGGCGGGTTGATGGTCGCCATCGGTACCCAGGTATTCGAGCAGGTACTGGCCCAGATTGCCCGCTGGCGCGAACGCGGCATGGTCGTGCCGTGCATTGCGATCAACGTCTCGGTCCACCAATTACGTGATGTCGATTTTGTCACCAAAATTACCGCGATGATCCGGCATGCGAAGGTTCCTGCCAACAGCATCAGCATCGACCTGACCGAGAACGCGCTGATGGATCGCATCGATCAGGTGCTGGAACATTTGCTGCAACTCGAAAAAATCGGCGTCAATTTTAGTATTGACGATTTTGGCACCGGCTATTCGTCACTTGCCTACCTGCGCAAGTTGCCGATTCGCGAATTGAAAGTGGACCGCAGTTTCATTGACGGCATGGCCAGTCAGTCGGACTTGCGATCGATTACGCGCACTGCCATCGAGATGGGCCATGCGCTCGGCGTGCATGTGGTGGCGGTCGGCGTGGAGACGGCCGAACAGCTGGAATTACTGCGCGATGACGGCTGTGACGGTGCCCAGGGATTCCTGTTTTACGAGCCGCTGGCACCAAACGATTTTGTGCTGGCGCTGGAGAGTAATCCGGGCCGGATGTCGGCGGCGGGAACCATTGCGATTCCCGGAAACTACGACAGGCCAGCGCCTTTTGTATGCCAGTAGAAAATTATTACGATGACGTAAAAAAAGCGTGCCACTGCGGCACGCTTTTTTTACGTAGTACGTTCGATCAGAAATCGAGCTGGGCCGATACTTTAAAGGTGCGTGGTGCCCCCGGCAGCAAATAGCCACCCAGCGCCGTCGATGCATCGCGCCAGTAGAACTTGTCGAACACGTTATCGACATTGGCCCGCAGCGTTGTGGCAAGACCATTGACGGTCGTCACGTAGCGCGCCCCGAGATCGACCACGTGGTACGACGGAATCGTCGCACGGACCACGCTGTCCGGGCTGAAGATTTTGTCGCTGGAATAGACCCAGGCACCATTCAGTTTCAGGCCGGCCAGTTGCGGTACCGCGTAATCGAGCGTCACGCCGGATTTGAATGCCGGCACATTCGTGACGCGCTGATTATCCTGTGTCGCGTCACCGGTATTGCGCTGGCGTGCCTGCAAGGCCATCGCCGTCAGGCCCAGCGTCAGGTCACGGGTCAGCTTGCCCTGTGCCGCCAGCTCCAGACCACGATGGACCGCATCGCCATTGCGGACATAGTCGAAAGTCGCGTTGGTGTATTCAAGCGGTTTGCTGATCTGGAATAATGCGGCCGTCATTTGCCAGTTCGGCACCAGCGACGTCTTGATACCAATTTCCTGCTGACGCGAGGTGCCCGGATCAAGCAACTGGTTCACATTGGTCGTGCCGAACGGGGCGATGCCGCCATGTTCGAGTCCTTGCGAATAGCTGCCATAAATACTCAGGCTGTCCAGCGGACTGTAGACCAGTGCCAGCGATGGCAGCACATATGTGCGATTGAAAGTGCTGCCAAGCTGAACTCGCTCCAGCTCGGTACGGCGCAAACCGGCATGCAACTGGACTTGTTCGGTCAGGCTGATGATGTCCTGCATGAAGACCGCCCGCTCGTCGCCTTTGCGTTGCACCGATACCGGTCCGGTGGTCAGCGTCGACGGCGACACGGCCATCGATTGAGTGATGTTGCTGGTGCCGCGATAGTCGTACACGTAATCGCCGTATTCATCTCGCCGGCGCAATGTATCGACGCCCATCGTCAACTGATGACGCACGGTGCCGGTGGTGAATTTTCCTTGCACCATCGCTTGGGTGGACAGCAGGGTCTTGACTTCGCCGGTGCTCTGATAATCGTAGACGTCGTAATCGCCATTGGCGCAAAAGCCGGCGGCGAAACCGCAACCAAACGGAAACGCCGTGAAGTCGTCGCGCTTGAGACGGTACTTGTTGGCAGCAACCGTACTGGTCCAGTCGGCATTCCATTGATAGGCAAAACGCAGGCCGATATTGCTGCTATCGGTGACCACCGGCTTGGTCCATGACTGGTCATTGAGCAGCGTGCGGGTCGAGACGCCGACCGGCAAGCTGGTGCCACCGATGAGCTGGTAACCGGGCGCGGTGATCTGTGATTTGTGCTGGTTATCGAGATCAATCTGCAGCAATGCCTTCGGCGAAATCTGCCAGTCGAATGCACCAGACACGAACTGACGCTGACCGTCCGCACCCTTGACATACGAGCGCAATTGCTCGGCTGCGGCATTGATCCGGTAGCCGAAACGGCGGTCCTCGAAACGTCCGCCAAGGTCGACCGAACCCAGCACCGTACCCCGCTCGCTGACCTCGAACAGGATGGAGCGCAACGGCGTCGCGGTAGGGCGCTTGGTCACAAAATCGATCAGTCCACCCGGTGTCGAGACGCCGCCCTGCAAGCCGCTCAAGCCTTTCAGGATATCGATGCGCTCCTTGTTTTCGAGCGGGATCGAGGCATCCGACGCAATCGGCAAGCCATCCTTGCGATAGCTCGATGCATTGTCGAGCGGGAAGCCGCGCAGCGAAAACTGTTCGGCATAACCAACCGCGTTATAGGCTTCATTGAGGCTGGCATCGAGTTTGATGACATCGGCGATACGGCGAATACGCCAGTCCTGCAACTGGTCCTGACCGATCACGTTGATGGCGGCGGGCGTTTGCATCAGCGGCGCATTGCCGAAGCCGCCGATGGTCGACGCATTATCGCGTTTCGGTGTCGTGTCGGTCACGACCACTTGCGGCAGCACTTGCTCGCTGGTTTGCGCATGCGCGACGGCGATGCTGGCGATGGTCTGGGCAATCAGAAGGGAAATTCGGGTCAGGGGAAAAGTCGGTGCCGGCATGGTGTGCTCTGTCAGGTGGAAAACACTGGAGCCAATGCAGGGGGCGATCAAAGAGGACGACTTACTTTGCGCTTCCCTACGCTGGCATGATCCAGATCAGGTTCGAAGGGTCAATCTCACCCGTGGACGTTGTTGCTCGTCGCACGGGACCCCTAGCGGGGCGGATGGTAGCACAGTGCCATCCGCAGTTCGTTACTGCCTGTCGGCTGGGCACAATGAGCGTGTTTCAATGACGACCAATGATCACCTTTCCGATACCGCAACTCGCCCTATACTCACTTCACTTTGTGATGACCGAGTCGTCGTCGTGCATTGACGGCGGGAAGGCTCGGGCAAGCATCGCAGTCCCGATTGGCCGGCTCGCAAGCGAAAGTGCGCATGAGTACAGATTTCCACAGGATCGCCCGTGAGGAAGCACCGGATGCGGTGATCATCACCTCGCTGGAAGGGGTGGTGCAGTACTGGTCGGCCGGCGCGCAGGTGATGTTTGGCTACACCCGTGCCGAGGCGATCGGACAGTTCTTGCAAAACCTGATTGTTCCCGTTGACCAGATTGACGAAGAAGCCCGAATACGCCAGTTGATCGCCACCACCGGCAGCAGCAACCACGAATCACTACGCCACAAAAAAGACCGCTCGATGACTTACGTCGACGTCACCGGCAAGGCTGTGCGCGACGCGCAAGGTATCTGCGAATTCATCCTCTTCTGCAAGAAGGACATCACCCTGCTGAAGGTGCGGCGCGACGCCAAGCTGCTCACTGCCCGATTTGGCAATCTGCTTGAATCGACACCGGACGGGATCGTGCTGGTCAATGCCATCGGTCGCATCGTGCTGGCCAATTCCGAGGCCGAGCGGCTGTTCGGTTATGCCGCCAGGGAGTTGTGTGGCGAACTGATCGAATGCCTGCTGCCACCGCGCTACCGTGGTGCCCATACCGGCCACCGTTCGCATTACCAGCGTCTACCGCGTTCGCGTGAAATGGGGGCGGAGCGGGAGCTGTTCGGTCTGCGCAAGGATGGCACCGAGTTCCCGGTGGAGATCAGTCTCAGTCCACTGGAAACGGGCGAAGGGTCGATGGTCATGAGCGCCATTCGTGACGTCAGTGCACGCAAGCGGATCGAGCTGGCGCTGCAAGAAAAAAACGCGGAGCTGAAAAAGGCCAACCTGGCCAAGGACAACTTCCTGGCCGGCATGTCGCACGAATTGCGTACGCCGCTCAATGCCATCATCGGCTTTACTGGCACCTTGCTCATGCGCTTGCCGGGTCCGCTGACCGGCGATCAGGACAAGCAACTCAAGACCATCCAGACCAGCGCGCGTCATTTGCTATCGCTCATCAACGACCTGCTTGACCTGGCGAAGATCGAGTCGGGCAAGGTCGAACTGGCATCGGAAAAAATAATCTGCCAGCACCTTCTCGGCGAACTGGCCGAAACGCTCGGTCCACTGGCGATCTGCAAGGGACTAGTCTTCCGCTGCGACGTACCGACAACGGAGCTCCGCGTACAGACTGACGCCCGCGCTCTACGCCAGATTCTGATCAACCTGATCAATAACGCGATCAAGTTCACCGAGGTTGGGGAGGTCGTCATCAGCCTGTCCGAACGCTCAACCGGACAGCAACACTGGATCGATTTCTGTGTCATCGACAGCGGGGTCGGGATCCAGTCGGCCGAGCAAACCAAGCTGTTTCAGGCTTTTTCGCAGATCGATTCCGGTTCGACCCGGCGTTTCGAGGGGACGGGCCTGGGCCTGTACCTGAGCCAGAAACTGACCGGACTGATAGGCGGCGAGTTGCATTTTGCCAGTCAGTTCGGATCCGGTAGTACTTTCACGCTGTCCTTGCAGTGCGCCTGACCGATGCCCGCCCGTATCCTCCTCATCGAAGACAACCCCGCCAATCTGGCATTAATGGGATACCTGCTGCAGGCGTATGGCCACACCGTACTGAGCGCTTCGGACGGCCATGCCGGTATCGCACTGGCTGCCAGTGCGCTGCCGGACCTGATCGTGTGCGATATCCATTTGCCCGGCATGGATGGCTTTGGCATCGTGCGTCACCTCAGCCTGCAACCCGCGCTGGCCGCGATCCCGATCGTCGCCGTCACCGCGCTGGCGATGGTGGGTGATCGCGACAACCTGCTGCGGGCCGGCTTCGATGGCTATCTCTCCAAGCCGATCGAACCGACTACCTTCATCGCGCAACTGGAATGTTTTCTGCCTGCCGATCTGCACGCCATCATCGACCCCACCGCGAGGACACATGGCGACCATCCTGATCGTTGACGACCATATCTTGAACCGTGAATTCCTGACCACGCTACTCGGTTACGGTGGTCATCGCCTGCTCGAAGCGCGCGACGGACTCGAAGGTCTCGCGGTGATGCGCGCAGAACATCCCGACCTCGTCATCGTCGATGTCCTAATGCCCAAGATGGATGGCTACGAGTTCGTCATCCAGATGCAAAGCGAGTACGGGATTGCGAGCACGCCGATAATTTTTTATACGGCCACCTATCGAGAGCGGGAAGCCACCGTGATGGCGCAAGCCTGCAACGTGCGCTGGGTGTTGCCAAAGCCGTCCGAACCGGGTGTGATCCTGAAAGCAGTGCATGAAGCGCTCGGCTTGCCGATGCACATTGCCGACTACCTGCCGGCCAAGGTCACGGTCAACGATCACATCGGTTTTGACCGAGTTGACAACCAGTTGGTTGACTACCTGATCGAGCTCGAAAACAGTAGTCATCAGATCGCCCGGCTGGTGCAGGACGATGCCTCGTTACTGCAGGAAGCCAACGAAATCCGCGAGGTCGCACAGCGCCTCTCCGTGTCACTCGCCAGCCTGCAGACGGTCAGTTTGCGCTTGACTTCGCTGATTGATCTAGGCATCGAACTGGCCGCCGAGCGGGATCCGATACGCTTGCTCGAAGCCGGTTGCCGCGTGGCTGGTCGCATTTGTGCCGCGCAGTCAGTCGTGGTGGCGATGTATGAACCGGCATCAAGTATTGCGCATCATCTGGCCTGCTGCGGCATTGATGAGGTGGTGAAGACCATGTTGCTGGTCACGCCGCTCAGCGGCACGCTGGCCGGCTTGATGGAGGGCAGTGCGATGGTGTCTCTGTCCGGACTGTCGGGTCCGCCGCAAGAGGCCGGCTTACCGGACTGGCACAGCCCGGTCCATTCCTTTCTGGGCATCGCGGTGGCCTCGCGCAACCGTGTTCATGGCTGGATGTATTTGCTGAACAAAACCGGGGCAGCCGGCTTCAGCGAAGTCGACCAGCAAGGTGCCGCCACGGTTGCCGCGCAACTCGCCGTCTCCTACGAAAACTTGCAGTTATACGAACAGATTCAGTTCCATCACCAGTTGCTCACGGTCGAGGTCGCGCAGCGCATTGAGGCCGAAGAACACCTCGGTGCGAGCTTGCGTGCGCGAACCGTGATGGCGCGCTGTAATCAGGTGATGGTGCGTGCCCTCGACGAGTCGAGCATGCTCGATCAGATGTGCCGGGCCGTGGTCGAGATCGGTGCCTACCGCATGGCCTGGATCGCCTATGTCGGACCCGACGGGGAATTGCTGCCGGTAGCGCAAGCCGGTGCAAGCGACATCAAAATGAGATTTTTCCCCTCCAACTGGGCCCGTGACGAGCAAGGCTGGACGCCTGCTGCCACGGCCTTGCGCACCGGCGTGACCGGTATGGTCAGCGATGTGCTGGCCATCTTGCCGCTGCAGGCGTGGCAGGAAAAGGCCCGTGCGCGTGGTTATCGATGCGCGATGTCGCTACCGCTCCACGATGGCCGCAAAGTGTTTGGCGTCTTCACGATTTGCGCGGGCATCGCGCATGCCTTCGATGCACGGCAGATCGACATGTTCGAAGAACTGGTCCGCGACATCACGTACGGCGTCATCCACTTGCGCAACAAGGAGGGCCGCGCCGATGCCGAGCGCTCACTGAAGGCTTCCGAAGACAATCTCTCGAAGATCCTGGAGTCGATCGATAACGTCGTCTGGTCGCATTCCGGCAGCCGTCTGCTCTACCTCAATCCGGTGGTCGAACAAGTCTATGGCCGGCGTGCCGAAGAATTTTTTACCGACCCGAAGTTGTGGTTCATGGTGATCCATCCGGATGATGTGATGCGGGTTCGCAATCGCCGCGCCAAATTGCTTGAGAACGGCAACCTCACGCAGGAATACCGCATCCTGCGTCCCGATGGCACGATTCGCTGGATCGAAGACCGGTCCAAGGCGGTGCGGGATGCCAATGGCAAGGTGCTGCGTTTTGATGGCGTCGAAATCGACATCACCGGCCGCAAGGAAGACGAGGCGCGCTTTGTCCACATGGCCAACCATGATTCGCTGACCGGGCTGGCCAATCGTAATTTGCTGAGCGACCGGCTTACGCAGGCAATGATGCAGGCCCGTCGCACCAATCAGTTGCTCGCTGTACTGTTTCTCGACCTCGACCGCTTCAAGGAAGTCAACGACAGTGGTGGTCATGTGCTCGGCGATGCCTTACTCAAGGCAGTCGCCGTGCGGCTGTGCGAAACCATCCGTGACAACGACACGGTTGCGCGGCAGGGTGGGGACGAATTCATCATGCTGCTGGCGAACCTGCATACGCAGGCCGAAGTGATCATTGTGGTCGACAAAATCCTGGCGGCATTCGTCCCACCTTTTTTTGTCGAGGGACAAAAACTGTTTATCTCAATCAGCGCTGGCGTGACGGTTTTCCCGAACGACAGTGACGACGCGGCCACGCTATTGCGCAATGCCGATTACGCAATGTACGGTGCCAAGGAGCAGGACGGCATTTCGGTCCAGTACTATTCGCGCGAAATGGGCGTGCGATCGATCGAGCGGGCCGACCTGGAGGGCCGCTTGCGGACCGCCCTCGACAAGCACGAATTCACCGTACATTACCAGCCCAAGGTCAACATCGACACCGAGTGCATCATCGGTACCGAAGCGCTGATCCGCTGGCCGCAAGCCGACGGGTCGATGATCAGTCCGGGCATCTTCATCCCGGTGGCCGAAGAAATCGGCCAGATCACGCAAATCGGCGAGTGGGTATTGCGCACCGCCTGTGCGCAGAACAAGGCGTGGCAGGATGCCGGCCTGCCGTGCATCAGCGTCGCGGTCAATTTATCGGCCCGCCAGTTCATGCAACCGGGGCTGCTTGAATCAGTGCGTCGCGCGCTGGGAGATAGCGGACTGGAGGCGCGCTATCTGGAACTCGAACTGACTGAAAGCATGATGATGAACAATGCCGAACATTTCATCACCACGCTGCATGCGCTCAAATCAATGGGAGTGCAATTATCGATCGATGATTTTGGTACCGGGTACTCGAGCCTGAGCTACCTCAAGCGTTTTCCGATTGATCGCCTGAAGATCGACCAGTCCTTCATCCGCGACATCGTCACCGATACGGGCGACGCCACCATCACGCGTGCCGTGATCGCGCTCGGTCACAGTCTCAACCTCAAGGTCATCGCCGAAGGGGTCGAAACGGCCGAACAGCTCGCCTTCCTGCGTGCCAATCAATGCGATGAAATCCAGGGATATTATTTCAGCCGGCCGTTGGCGGCGGGCGCGTTGGCGGGATTATTGGGGAAAGATTGCGGGCAGGTTGCAGGTGTTGCTGGCTGAAGGTGGGTGCAATGCCCTTCGGTTATTGCACCGCACTCCACATTCAATCAATCGACCACAACAAATGCGCATCCAGTGACAACCGTGCCTGCGCTGCCAGCGCATCGATCTGCGCCGACTCGGCGGCCAGTGCGGCGTCCATCGCCATGCGCCGATTGGTCAGCGCATCGGTCAGCGACGCTTCGCCCAGCGTGTACGCGCGCATCATCGTGGCCGACTGCTGCGCGCTCTGCTCGGCGATGCGTTGCATGGTTTGCCAGAGCACGAGACTACGCTGGCTGTCGGTGACGACCCGCTGCGCACCGGCACTGACCTTCATCTGCGTCAGCGCCGCACGTTGCGTCGCCATGCCCGCCTTGGCAACTGCACCATCCCGCTCGGCCGAGCGACCGGCACCGGGCAACGTGAACGCGATACTGATGCCAACCAGACGCTCCTGACCATCGCGTTCACGACCGGCGCGCACACCGATGGTCGGGTCGGGCATGCGTTCGCTGGAGACGCGTGCCGCCTGCAAGCCAAGCAGGTCGGCTTCGCCTTGCGCCAATTGCAGTTCGTGATTGTCACTGGTGATCTTGTCGCGCCACCAGTCGCCCGATTCGATCGAGGCGACCGGTGTCGGCAACGGTGCCGCGTGCGGTACCGGCAAACCGGGATAGCTGGTCGCCAGCTGCTGCAAAGCCTGCTCACGACGCAGCTGTGCCTGTTGCAGCAGTGCGCCGACACGGGCACCTTCGGTATCGGCTTGCAGCAATTCGATCTGCGCGGCGTCACCTGCCTTGACACGCTTTTCGGCGATGGTGCGCAGCTGTGTAGCCAGGATCACCTGCTCGTCGAGCCGGTCGGTCGCGCTCATTTCACGCAGCGCACTGAACCAGTCCGTCAGCAGGCTGCGACCCGCTTCATGCCACGCATCTTCATGGCCGGACGTGGCCACGACGACGCCCTTGTCGCCGATCGCGCGGTCTTGGATCGCCTTGCCGAACCAGCGCACGGAGCGCTCCAGCGCCACATCCTGTTCGTTGTACCGACCGCCGAGCTGGTCGGTGCGACGACTCAGCCCGGTGCGCACGGTCCATTCGTGGGTGCCAGCCTCAAGACGGGATTTTCCGGCACGCGCCAGGTCGATGTTCATCGCACTGGCGCGCACTTGCGGCAGGTTCTCCAGCACGTTGCGCACAACCTGTTCCGGTGGCAGTACCGATTGCGCCAGCACCGGCGAACTGAACGCGACGAGCGCCAGCCACAGCGCGGCCTTCAATGCAGCCTCCCGAAACCGCCCAGCGCAGTGATCCACCATGCGACGTCCGGGTTGTGAATTTCGGCAGCCAGCGCATCGAGCAACTGACGCAGTTCGCTGTCGATGCCGGCAACCAGCACCAGCTTGCGGCGGCAGCGGCCCTGCACTTTTTCCATGGTTGTCAGCAGCGTGGCACCGCGGCCCATGCCTTCGGCATCGACGATGGTGAAGCCGCGCGCCCATTGCGGATGCAGCGTCAAAAAATCGAGTACGTCTTCTTCCAGCGCGACCGGAATGGCCAGCGTCAGCAAGGCGTCATAGGGAGAAAGGGGGGAAGTAGTCGTCATGCTCTAGCTCCGTTCCGGCACGCCGAAGCGCTGGAACAACAGGGGTAAAAGAATCAGCGTCAGCAGCGTGGCAGAGACCAGCCCACCGATGACAACAATGGCCAGTGGCCGCTGGATTTCCGATCCGGGACCGGTCGCCAGCAACAGCGGGATCAGGCCGAAGCCGGTGATGCAGGCGGTCATCATGACCGGCCGGAAGCGGCGCAGTGCGCCTTCGGTCACGACGTCGGCCAGCGCCGCACCGCGTGCCACCATCTGGTTGAAGCAGGTGATCATCACCAGTCCGTTGAGCACCGCGATGCCCATCAGCGCAATGAAACCGATGGACGCCGGTACCGACAGATACTCGCCGGTCACCGCCAGCGCGACCACGCCGCCGAGCAGCGCAAACGGAATATTGACGAACACCAGCAGCGATTGCCGCACGCTGCCCAGCGTCGTGAACAGCAAAAAGAAAATCAGCGCCAGCGCGATTGGCACGACGATGGCCAGCCGCGCCGCCGCCCGTTGCTGGTTCTCGAACTGGCCACCCCACGACAGGTGATAACCGGCCGGCAGTGTGACCTGTTGCGCCACCTTCGCCCTGGCTTCATCGACAAAGCCAACCAGATCACGCTCACGTACATTGGCGCGCACGACCACCATGCGCGACGAGTTTTCACGCTCGACCTTGACTGGCCCATCGACCGTGCGCAAGCTGGCCAGCTGGCTCAAGGCAATCGTGCTGCCATCGGCGACCGGCAAGCGCAGCTGACTGAACAGTGCTGCCGACATGTGCAAGGCATCGCTGCCGCGAATGAGCAACGGCACCCGCTTGCCGTCTTCAATAACAATGCCACTGCTGCGGCCTTCGACCAGCGTGCGCAAATCATTCTGGATCTGTTCGACGCTAAAGCCGAAGCGTCCGGCGGCAGCACGGTCGATATCGACCTGCAGGTATTGCACGCCTTCGTTTTTGACGGTCAGCACATCCTGGCTGCCGGTGATGCCACTGACTGTCCTGACGATCTGGTCGGCCAGCTTGCCAAGCACCGCATTGTCGGCACCATAGACCTTGATGGCGAGGTCGCCGCGTACGCCCGACAGCATTTCGGAGGTGCGCATTTCGATTGGCTGCGTGAAGCTGAAGTTCATGCCGGGGAAGGTGGCGGCGACGCGGCGCAGGCTGTCAATCAGCGCGTCCTTGTCCTTGCTTTTCCATTGCGCGCGTGGCTTCAGGACCAGGAAGGTATCGGTCTCGTTGAGACCCATCGGGTCCAGTCCGAGTTCGTCGGATCCGGCGCGGGCGACGATGCTCAGCACATCGGGTACCTCGGCAAGGATGCGTCGCTGGACCGCCAGATCAAGCCGTGCCGATTCCTGCAGATTGATCGAGGGCAGTTTTTCGATCTGCATGATGATGTCGCCTTCATCGAGCGTCGGCATGAAGGATTTGCCGATCAGCGGAAACAGCGCGGCACTGACTACCAGTGCCAGCAGCGCCGCGATGAAGACCGCACGGGAATGGGCCAGCGAGCGCGTTAGCAGCGTGCGATATCCGGCTTCAAGTTTTCGCACCAGCCACGGTGCCGGGCCATGCGTTTCCTTGAGCACGAACGAGGCGAGCACCGGAATGACCGTCAGCGACAGCACCAGCGACGCCGCCAGCGCAAAGGTAATCGTCATCGCCACTGGCGCAAACAGTTTGCCTTCGAGACCCTGCAGCGACAGCAACGGCAGGAACACGATCATGATCACGATCATGCCGGCCGTGACCGGCACGGCGACTTCTCGTACTGCCCGGTAGATCACATGCAGGCGCGACAGCTTCGGACCATCGTGTGCGTTGCCGCTGTGGGCTTCGATGTTCTCGACGACCACCACGGCGGCATCGACCAGCATGCCGATGGCAATCGCCAGTCCACCGAGCGACATCAGGTTGGCGCTCAATCCGAAGGCCTGCATCAGCAGGAACGTGCCGAGCGCGGCCAGCGGCAGGATACTCGCCACCACCAGTGCCGAGCGCACATTACCAAGGAATAGATAGAGCAGAATCACGACCAGAATCGTCGCTTCGCCGAGCGCACGGGTCACCGTCGAGACGGCCCGTTCGACCAGATTGCCGCGATCATAAAACGGCTTGATGGTGGTGCCGGCCGGGAGGGTTTTCTGCAATTCGGCAAGGCGCTCGCGCAACTGGCCGAGCACTTGCTGGGCATTGGCACCGCGCATGGCCAGCACCAGTCCCTCGACCGCCTCGCCTTTGCCATCCTTGGTGACGGTACCGTAACGGGTCATCTCGCCGATGCGCACGGTGGCGACCTCGCCGACACGAACAGCAAAACCATCGCGCGTACTGATCGCGATGGCGCGTACATCGTCGAGGCTCTGGATGCTGCCACCGCTGCGTACCAGCAGCGATTCTTCACCGGCACCGAGGCGACCTGCACCATCGTTGCGGTTGTTGGTGTCGAGCGCAGCCTGCAATTGCGCCAGCGACAGCTTGCGCGCCGCCAGTGCCTCGACGTTCGGCACGACTTCATAACTGCGTACCATGCCGCCCAGCGAATTGACATCGGCCACGCCGGGAATATTGCGCAACTGCGGGCGAATGGTCCATTCCAGCAGGCTGCGTTTTTCCATCAGCGACAGCGGACCTTCGATCGTGAACATGAAGATTTCACCGAGCGGTGTCGTGATCGGCGCGAGGCCGCCACTGACCGAGGCCGGCATGTCCTTCATCACATTGGCGAGCCGTTCGCTCACTTGCTGGCGCGCCCAGTAGACATCGGTACCATCCTGAAAATCGAGCGTGATGTCGGCAATCGCATACTTCGATTGCGAGCGCAGCATCACCTGTTTGTTGATGCCGAGCAGTTCCTGCTCGATCGGCGCGACGATGCGCATTTCGACTTCTTCCGGCGTCATGCCGGGCGCTTTCAGGATCAGCTTGACCTGGGTGCTGGAGACATCCGGAAACGCATCGATCGGCAGGTGCCGAAAGGCCTGGATACCGGCGGCGACCATGACCAGCGTGACGACCAGCACCAGCAGGCGCTGGGCCAGCGAAAAGGCAATCAGGCGAGCCAGCATCATGGTGCTCCGTCAGCGCCGAGGCCGATCCAGGCACCCTTGAGTGCGACCAGTCCCTTGATGGCGACCGGATTGCCGGCGACCAGTTTGCCGGTGACGGCGACCGGGTCGGTGGCACCAGCGGCGACGCTGACCTTGACCGCTTCGAAACCGGTTGCATTGCGCACGAAGACAAACGACGCCTCGCCATTGCGCACGATGGCAGCGGCCGGCACACGCAGGCCAGTTGCCCCGGCCGTCCCTTGATGGGTGGCTTCGATAAATTCATTGAGCTTGAGGCAGTCGTCGGTCGCCGTTGGCACTGCGCGCACCAGCGTGCTCTGGTTGGCACTGTTGACCTGCGCCGAGATCGCAATCACTTTGGCGCTGCCGCAGTGGTTCAGTTGCAGCATGTCGCCGGTGCGAATCAAGGCGGCTTGCTGGCGCGAAGCCTGGAATTCGATCCAGCGTGCCCCATCCTTGCTGACGGTGGCCAGCGGCATGCCGGCCTCAATGCGCTGGCCCGGCGTCATCGTCACTTCCTGCAAGGTGCCGCGCACACCGGCGACCACCGTAACGGTCGGAGACAGCGTATTGCTGCTGACCAGCGTGCGGATCGCCGCGTCACCGATGCCGGCCGCGCGCAATGCCTGATAGCGTTCCTTGGCGGCGATGCCGGCTTGTTGTGCTGCGCCGCGACTGTCCTGTACGCGTGACAACGCGATGATGCCTTCCTTGAGCAGGTTCTCGTCACGCGCCAGCTTGTCTTGCGCCAGTCGTGCCGCAATGGCCAGATGCAGGTAATCGCGCTGTATTTCCATCAATGGCTGGCTGAACAGTGTCGCCACCGGCGTGCCGGGCTGGACCTGCTGCAACGACTGCACATGGACTTGCCGGACCACGCCGCTGACCACCGCGCTAATAACGGTGATCGCATTGGTCGGCGCGACGACCGTGCCGGCCAGGGTCTGACCGCCGCTACCGCTGGCGGCGCTAACGACGGGAGCGGTCGCGATACCGGCCCGCAGGATCTGCTCGGATGTCAAGGTGATCTGTCCGGGCGCGGCCGCGTGCGCGGTCATGGCCAGCAGGGCGGTGGCGATCAGCGCCGGGAGGTGACGTACTTGCAGGGTCATGACATTGCTCATCAGGGTTTCGAATAAGGCGCAGTGTGGGCGGTGAAAATTAAGGAGTTCTTAAGTGCGCGGTGCAATAACCGAAGGGCATTGCACCACCGTCCAAACAACGCGCCCCATTCATCGCAATGCGGTAGCATCCCTCACCCAACTCCCCCATGCCGATCCAATGACCACAACCAGCCACACGTCCGCCCATGACACCTACGACGCCATCATCATCGGTAGCGGTCCCGGCGGTGCCGCGGTGGCGCGCGAACTGGCACGTGGCGGCAAGCGGGTGCTGGTACTCGAACAAGGCAGTGCCGCGCCCATCCGCGGCACGCTCGGGCAGATGGCGGCGATGGCGGCCGTGCCGGGCAAGGGCGCTTTCGTGCATCGGGACGGGTCGTTGCTGGTACAGGGGATTACCGCCGGCGGCAGTTCGATGGTCAATTTCGCCACCGCGATGCCGCCTCCACTGGCGATGTTTGCCGCGCACGGAATCGACCTGGCTCCGGCATTGCAGGCGTTGCGCGACGAGTTGCCGATGGCACCGCTGCCCGACAAGCTGGTCGGCCCGATGGCAACCCGCATCATGACTGGCGCGTTGTCGTTGGGACTGCCGTGGCACAAGCTCGACAAGATGATCCGGCCTCAAATCTGTCGCAGCGGTTGCTGGCGCTGTGTCTACGGGTGCCCGTTCGGTGCAAAGTGGACCGCCCGCGATTTTCTCGACGAGGCATTCGGGTACGGTGCGCTGCTGCGCGATGGCGCGAAGGTGACGCAGCTACTGGTGCAGGACGGGCGCGCTGCCGGTGTCGAGTACGTCCGCGATGGCGTGACGGCCAGTGCCAAAGCTCCGCTCGTGGTGCTGGCCGGCGGCGGCATCGGCAGCCCGACCTTGCTGCGGGCTTCCGGTTTGCAGCAGGGGCACAGTGCGTTTTTCAGCGACCCGGTCGTGGCGGTGATGGGCAGTGTCGATGATCTCGATGGCGGTGCGGAAGTGCCGATGGCCGCCGGCATGCATCTTGAGAGCGATGGCATCATTCTGTCCGACCTGACCTTGCCCAAGCCGATGTATCAGGCCTTCGCGACGCAGGTCGGACGGGTTGACCGGCTGTTCGCGCATCATCAGACGCTGTGCGTGATGGTCAAGATACGTGATGCGATCGGCGGGCGGGTCGGTGCGCGCTGGGTCGACAAGACCTTGCAGCCGGCTGACCGCGCCAAGTTCAAGCAAGGCATCGCGCTGGCTCGCAAGGTGCTCGGTGCCAGTGGTGCCCATCACGTCTTCAAGAGCTGGCATTTTGCCGCGCATCCGGGTGGCAGCGTGCGCATCGGAGAGGGCGTCGACAGCGATCTGCAGACTGCGACGCCGGGCCTGTTTGTCTGCGATGCGTCGGTCATTCCCGAACCGTGGGGCTTGCCGCCGACGCTGACGGTGCTGTGTCTGGGCAAGCGGCTCGGTGAGCACCTGCTCGCCACTACGGCATGATGAGCGGCACCATCGAATGTGGCGCGCGACGGTTCGCGTGGCCGGCAGGGTGGGCTCGCCGTTGAGCCCACGCGAGCGCACTTAAGAATTGCTTAATAAACCCGCCTTACACTACCGGCACTGCACATCACGGAGCACCCATGCGCCTGTTATTGGTCGAAGACGATCCCCAGCTCGGCCGCGCTACCCAGATCGGACTGGAGCAGGCCGGCTATGCCGTTGACTGGGTGCAGACCGCCGACAGCGCACGCACGGCGGTGCGTCTGCATCAATACGGTTGCCTGTTGCTCGACCTCGGCCTGCCCGGCGAAGAGGGCATGTCGGTACTGCGCAAGCTGCGCGCCGACGGTTTCGTGCAGCCGGTCCTGATCGTCACTGCGCGCGACCAGATCAGCGACCGCATCAGCGGTCTCGATGCCGGTGCCGACGATTTCATCATCAAACCCTTCGACCTCGACGAACTCGCTGCCCGCATCCGTTCGGCCAGCCGGCGCGCTGCCGGACGCAGTGTCGATACGATCTGTCACGGCACTCTCGACATCGACGTGACGACGCGCCAGCTACGCCAGCACGGCCAGCCGGTCGCGCTGACCAGCAAGGAATTCGGCATCCTGCTGCTGCTGGCCGAACATGCCGGCCAGGTACTGGCGCGCGAGCAGCTTGAAGAAACCCTGTACGGCTGGGGCGAAGAAATTGAAAGCAACGCGATTCAGGTCCATATCCATCATTTGCGCAAAAAGCTCGGCAAGGCGCTGATCCGCACTGTCCATGCAGTCGGTTACACGATGGACCGGCCTTGAAACGCCTGTTCCGCGCAGGCTGGTCGTTGCGCCGCACCTTGCTGGCAGTGCTGCTGGCGCTGACCATGACGGTGTGGGGCTTCAGCGCGATCGTCGTCTATTACGACGCGGATCAGGAAAGTCAGGAACTGTTCGACCAGTCGCTGGCCGAGACCGCCCAGCTGCTGCTGGCGCTGGCCAATCATGAAATCGAAGAACGCATGGCAATGGGAGCCGCGCATTTGTCGACACCGATCAAGAATGCCCACGGCGAATATCTGCTGTTCCAGATATGGGACAACACAGGGCGCTTGCTCTACAAAAATCAGGGTGCGCCCGATCAAGCCTTTGTCGCCAGCAATGTCAGCGGCTTCGGTGTGACGGTTGTAGCCGGCAAATCGTGGCGCACCTATGCCGCATGGAATGCCGATGGGCGTTTGCAGATTCAGGTCGGCGAACCGGACAGCCATCGCAACCAGATCAGCGCGCGCTTTGCCTGGAAGCTGCTGCTGTTTGTGCTGATCGTCATTCCGCTGATGTCCCTGGCCATCTGGTGGATCATCAATCGCGCGTTTCGGTCCTTGCAGGTGTCGACCGACGAGGTGTCGCGCCACACGCCGACCGACCTGCACGAAGTCAGCCTGGCCGGTGTGCCCAGCGAAGTCCAGCCGCTGCTGCAAGCGATCAACCGTCTGATCGGCCGGATGCGCAGCACGCTCGAACACGAGCAACGCTTTACCGCCGATGCCGCGCATGAATTGCGCACGCCGCTGGCCGCGATCAAGACCAACCTGCAAGTGATACAGCGCGCCCGCAACGATGCCGAGCGCCACGAGTTCATCGGCGCACTCGGCGTCAGCGTCGACCGCGCCACACGGCTGGTCGGCCAGTTGATGGCGCTGTCGCGGCTCGATCCGCAATACGACAACCAGCATGTGCCGGTGCGACTCGACCTGGCCGAGCTGCTGGCCGCGCAGATGCCGGACTGGAGCGCGCAGGCAGGGCGCTTGCAACTGCAACTGACCGCGCAGCTGCAACCGGCCTGGTGCCAGATTCATCAGGACAGTTTTTCGATCCTGCTACGCAATCTGCTCGACAACGCATTGCGCTACACCCCTGCGGGCGGGTCGGTCATGCTGACCTGCCGCGTGGCCGATGGCGCGGTCTGTCTGTCGGTGGCAGACTCCGGGCCCGGCATTCCGGTCGACATGCGCGAACGCGTGTTCGATCGATTTGTGCGTCTGGCTGGTGCCGGCATGCCCGGCAGCGGACTCGGTTTATCGATCGTCAAGCGCATCGCCGAATCTCACGGTGCGCGTCTGGTACTGACCGAAGGACTGCATGGGGCAGGGCTAACGGTCGAAGTGTGGTTTCCCATTTCAGGAGAAGACAATGCATTTGCGTAACGATAAAACGGGCTACGGCGTACTCGCGATGGGATTGCACTGGCTCATGCTGCTGTTGCTGGTCGCGGTATTTGCGACGATGGAACTCAATGATTTTTTCCCGAAAGGCAGTGCCGGACGGGCGGCGATGAAGACCTGGCACTTCATGCTCGGGCTGTCGGTGCTGGCGCTGGTGCTGCTGCGGTTGTTGTTGCGCCTGACCGATACCGCGCCGGCGGTCACCCCGACGCCGGCGCGCTGGCAGGAACGTGCCGGCAAGCTGATGCATCTGGCGCTGTACGTGTTCATGATTCTGATGCCATTGCTGGGCTGGCTGATCCTCAGTGCCAAGGGAAAGCCGATTCCTTTTTTCGGCTTGTCGCTGCCGGCATTGATCGGCCAGAACAAGGAGAGCGCCCACTGGATCAAGGAGGTCCATGAAACCGGTGCCACCGTCGGCTATGTGCTGATCGGACTCCATGCCGCCGCCGCGTTATTGCATCATTATGTGATCCGCGATACGACGTTGCGGCGGATGCTGCCAACGCGATAATCCGGCTACTTCCTGCCACACAGCATGCCAACGAAAGGTTTTTCAATGCGCCACCATGAACGTCACCGTAATCAACACACCGGCTGGCTGCGCGCTGCCGTACTCGGCGCCAATGACGGCATCGTCTCGACCGCCAGCCTGCTGGTCGGTGTCGCGGCAGCCCATGCCAGTCATGCCAGTATCCTGACCACCGGCGTCGCCGCACTGGTAGCGGGAGCGATGTCGATGGCCGCCGGCGAGTATGTGTCGGTGCATTCGCAAGCCGATACCGAGAACGCCGATCTGGCCCGCGAGCGCGCCGAAATACGCGATGATCCGGTGGCCGAACGGCGCGAACTGACCGCGATCTATGTCGGTCGTGGTGTCGAGCAGCGACTCGCCGAGCAAGTCGCCGATCAGCTGATGCAGCATGACGCCATCGGTGCCCACGCACGTGACGAACTGGGGATGTCGAGCGAGGTCAATGCGCAGCCGGTGCAGGCGGCACTGTCTTCTGCGGCCAGTTTCGCGGTGGGTGCGGCACTGCCGCTGGTGGTGCTGCTGCTGGTGCCGGAAACCTCACTGATCTGGTGGATCGCCGGCACCTCGCTGCTCTTTCTGGCATTGCTGGGCGGAGCCGCTGCCCGTGTCGGCGGGGCACCGGTTTTGAGCGGAGCCTGGCGGGTCACGTTCTGGGGTGCACTGGCGATGGCCATCACGGCCGGGGTCGGTTCGCTGTTCGGTGCGCCGGTATAAATTTAGTACTTGTTGGTAGCGGATTGGTGAGTGACTGAAAATTGGAGCATGACGATCGCGTGAATGGCCGGTTTTCTGCTGTATAAACGCAGTGAAATTCGCCGTTCATTGTTGGCAGGTTCAGCGCCAGCAATCACGCTTCACTCATTTCTCCGCTCTGCAAAGGTCACGTCCCGTACATGAAATCACGTCCGCCCGCTTCTCCGCTTGTCCGCTTTTTTCAATCCGATGCCGCCGGCGGTGTCGTCCTGATGGCCGCTGCCGTTGCCGCCATGATCGTGGCTAATTCGCCGCTCAATGCGACTTACGTCTCGACACTGCATACCACTCTGCTGGGGCTGTCGGTCTCGCACTGGATCAACGATGCGTTGATGGCGGTGTTCTTCCTGATGGTCGGACTGGAGATCAAACGCGAACTGCTCATCGGAGCCTTGTCGAGCTGGTCGCAGCGGGCCTTGCCCGGATTTGCGGCTCTGGGCGGCATGATTGTGCCGGCGCTGATTTATGTCGGCTTCAACTGGAACAGTCCGGAGACGATGGCTGGCTGGGCCATCCCGGCGGCGACCGACATCGCTTTTGCGCTCGGCGTGCTGGCGCTGCTCGGGCCACGCGTGCCGGTCTCGCTGAAAATTTTTCTCGCTGCGCTGGCCATCCTCGATGACCTCGGTGCGGTTGTCATCATCACCTTGTTCTATACCGCAGGTCTGTCCTTGCCGATGCTGGGTGCGGCGCTGGCCGTGCTGGCCGTGCTGTTTGTGATGAACAAGATGGGCGTCAAAAATCTGGCTTTCTATGCCATCGGCGGCGTCGTGTTGTGGATTTTTGTCTACCAGTCGGGTGTGCACGCGACGCTGGCCGGTGTCGCGCTGGCATTCTGCATTCCATTGCGTAACCCTGCCATCAGTGCGCGCAAATCGCCTCTGGTCAAGCTCGAACATGGCTTGCATCCGTGGGTCGCATTTCTGGTCGTACCGGTGTTCGGCTTTGCCAATGCCGGCGTTTCGCTGGCCGGATTCAATCCGCAGCATCTGCTCGATCCGGTACCGCTGGGCGTCGGACTGGGTCTGTTCATTGGCAAGCAAATCGGTGTGGTCGGCATGTGTGCGCTGGCTATCAAGTTCGGTATGGCCCAATTGCCAAAGAACAGCAACTGGACCCAGCTGTATGGGGTGGCGCTACTGTGCGGGATCGGCTTCACGATGAGTCTGTTCATCGGTTCGCTGGCGTTTGCCGATTCGGCCCTGCTGATCGATGAAGTCAAGATCGGTGTGCTGATCGGTTCGATCGTCGCTGGCGTGGCTGGTGCAATCGTGGTGCTGGC
>CANFED010000008.1 GCA_947445995.1 Oxalobacteraceae bacterium
CAAGCTGGGAACTGATCGTTACACCATCGAGGGTGCACCGTTCGTCTATGGCAACGAGGCATCGGACCGAAAAGGCTGGTATCTCGATTTTCCCGATGCGACGCGCACTGGCGAGCGACAGGTCGAACCTGCGCTGGCGGACTCTGGCCTGATGGCTTTTCGCTCATTGATTCCTGATCAGGATGGTTGCGATCGTGGTGACGGCAGGATGTATTTTCTCAACCCGCTGGATGGCTTGCCACCGGCCGATGTGACTGTGATGCGTATCAGTACCGGCGGTCCGGTTGCGCCCTTGTTGCTATCGTCGTTTGAACGCTCGTCGTCCAGTGCGACTGGCGGAGCCATCCTGTCACGCCGGATGACGGTGCTCACTCCAGGTGTCGACGGTCAATCGGTGGCGATACCGCTGCCACAGAGTGCGACGGTCGCGTTACCCGTACAGCGATTGGGTTGGCGCGAAGTGAGTAACTGGTCCGACAGACGGCGCACCGATGCGCAACGTTAGGAGGTTGGGATGATGCGCTCCAGGTTTCTTCATCCGGTCGGCTTTACGCTGATTGAAATCCTTGTCGGTGTCGTCATTGTCGGGTTGTTGGCAGCGGTCGCACTGCCGTCCTATCAGTTTGCCGTCCGCAAGGTCAAGCGTGCGGAGGGCCGTGCCGCGTTGTTCAAACTGATGCAACAGCAAGAACAGTTGTATTCGCAAAGAATGACCTATCTGGCTTTTTCGTCCGCCTCGACAGATCCCGATCAGCGGCGCTTTGTCTGGTTTTCAGCGGAAGCAGCGGCATCCAGTGCCTATGAACTGGATGCACAGCCTTGTGCTGGGCACCGTATTTCCGAATGCGTAATGCTTCGTGCACGACCGGGTACAGACAAGGTCAATACCGGTTTTTCTGACACACAATGCGGTACGTTGCGCCTCGATAGCTTGGGCCACAAGGAAGCCGATGGACGCGATTGCTGGTGACTCGCGCGTTGCGGGCAGTCGGCGACATCGCGGAGGTCGGGGCGGCTACACACTCGTTGAGCTGATGATTGCGCTGACCATTCTCGCGATCATTCTTGGACTGGCTGTGCCCAGCTTTGCGGAGCTGATCGAGCGTCAGAAGATTTCTGCAATAACGGCAGACCTGGTGGCCGCGATCAGGCTCACCCGTGCGGAAGCGATACGACGCGGGCAGCGGGTCGACCTGGTTCCGGTCGATGGCACCGACTGGGGCAGTGGCTGGATGATTTTCATTGATGGCAATGACAACCGGCGGGTCGATGCCGATGAGGTGATTATTTTGGTCCACGATGCCGCTGCCCGTGGAATTGCCATAAACTCCGCGATGACCGATCGCTCTGCGACCTATATTGCGTATGCCGCGAGCGGACGCACGCGTACCAACGCGAACAGCCAGACACCGCAATTGGGACACCTGTCGCTTTCGCTCGGTGCGCAACAGCGTCGCATCATCATCAATTTCCTGGGTCGTGTACGTGCGTGTAATCCGCTGGTCGAGGCCGCATGCGGTTGACGCTGCGAGACTCTAACCTGACCTGAAAGCTTCATGAAAATTGCCAACGACCAGCAAGGCATGGCGCTCGCCCTCGAGTGGGCCGTCAAGGGATTGTTCATTACCTCCCCGAATCCGCGAGTCGGTTGTGTCGTGGTTCGTGACGGCGTCGTTCTCGGTGCGGGCCACACCCAGGCTGCAGGCCATGCCCACGCCGAAATCCAGGCACTGGCCGATGCGCAGCAGCGCGGCAATTCGGTCCGCGGTGCAACGTTGTACGTCACGCTCGAACCCTGCAGCCACCACGGACGCACGCCACCGTGTGCGGATGCGCTCATTCGGGCTGGCGTGGCACGCGTGGTGTCAGCGATCTCCGACCCGAATCCGTTGGTCGCCGGGACCGGACTGGAACGCTTGCGCAATGCCGGGATTGAGGTCGTTACGGATGTGATGCGCGATGCTGCCCTCGAAATGAATATCGGATTTTTTTCCCGGATGCAGACAGGTAAACCGTGGGTGCGGATGAAAGCCGCCGCCAGCCTTGATGGCAAGACTGCCTTGCATAACGGCGTGAGCCAATGGATCACGTCAGCACCCGCACGCGAGGACGGCCACGCCTGGCGCGCCAGGGCCTGTGCCATCTTGACCGGGATCGGCACCGTCAAGGCAGATGACCCGCAACTTACCGTGCGGGCTGTCGCCACGCCGCGCCAGCCACAGCGCATTGTCATCGATAGTCGCCTGGACATCGATTTGTCGGCCCGCATCCTGCAGGATGTGCCGGTCTGGATTATCTGTGCGCAGGCCGATCCGGTCAGGCAGGCCGCGCTGGAATCGCTTGGTCATGATGTGATCTGCTTGCCCAATGCCGCTGGCAAAGTCGATTTGCCGCAACTGATGCAAGAGCTTGGCCGGCGCCAGATCAATGAAGTCCATGTCGAGGCCGGTTTCAAGCTCAATGGCTCCCTGTTGCGTGAGGGGTGTATTGACGAGCTGCTGCTCTACCTTGCCCCCAGCCTGATCGGTGACGCCGCGGGGTTGTTCGATTTGCCTGCACTGACCAGTTTGTCGGGTAAAACCGAACTGGTATTTCATGAAGTCAAGCAGATCGGTCCGGACCTGCGTATTCTTGCTCGCCTTACCTGACTCTATCTAATTGCCATGTTTACTGGAATCGTTGCTGCTGTAGGAAAAATCACTGATCTGTCTGCTGCGAGTGCGGAACCCGATGCCGGGGTGCGTCTGACCATCGATGCCGGCGACTTGCCGCTTGACGACGTACTACTTGGTGACTCGATCGCCATCAACGGCGCGTGCATGACGGTCGTCAGCAAGACTGACCACACGTTTGCCGTTGACGTTTCCCGCGAAAGTCTGAACTGTACTGCCGGGCTCGATGCTCCTGGTGAAGTCAACCTTGAAAAAGCCCTGACCCTGGCCGATCGCCTGGGTGGACATCTGGTGTCCGGTCACGTTGACGGCCTCGGTCTGGTGACCCGTTTCGAGCCGGTCGGAGAATCCTGGAAGCTGGTCATCGAGGCACCGTCCGACCTCGGAAAATATCTGGCGTTCAAGGGCTCCATTGTCGTCAATGGGGTGTCGCTGACGGTCAATCGGGTCAGCGATACGCCGGGTGGGTGTGTTTTTTCGATCAACCTGATCCCGCATACCATCGCCGTGACGACCCTGCGCAACTTGAAAGCGGGTAGTCGCGTCAACCTCGAAATTGATCTGATTGCGCGTTATGTCGAGCGGATGCTGAGCAGTTCGGCCGGGCCGCAGCGCGCGAACTGAATTTCAGCGACTGTTGCAGCCCCTGGCGGATCGGCTCGGATCGGATCGGATCGATCGACGACGAAGTTAGCGTTTTTCCTGTTGTCAAAGCAGGTCGCGGGGGGCGCAAATCCATTAAAATGGCGCACCTAAAAGGACTCAATTCATGTCAATCGCTACCACGCAAGAAATAGTCACGGAATTACGTGCCGGCCGTATGGTTATCCTGGTCGACGAAGAGGATCGCGAAAATGAAGGCGACCTCGTCATGGGTGCTGAATTCGTGACTGCGGAAGCGGTCAATTTCATGGCCAAATTTGGTCGCGGCCTGATCTGCCTGACGCTGACCGAAGAGCGCTGCGATCGCCTCAACCTGTCCATGATGACCGCCCGCAATGGCACATCCTATGGCACGAATTTCACTGTTTCGATTGAAGCGGCCGAGGGTGTGACCACCGGTATTTCAGCAGCTGACAGAGCACGCACCATCCAGGTGGCCGTTGCCAAGAACGCCAAACCTTCGGATATCGTCCAGCCCGGCCATGTCTTTCCATTGAAGGCACAAAAAGGCGGCGTGCTGATGCGGGCCGGACACACTGAAGCCGGATGTGATTTTTGCGAACTGGCCGGCCTCACACCTGCCGCCGTGATTTGCGAAATCATGAACGACGATGGCACGATGGCGCGCTTGCCGGACCTGTTTGAATTTGCGCGGATACACGATCTTAAAATTGGCACCATTGCCGATCTGATCCACTATCGCAGCCAGAATGAAAGTATCGTCGAGCGTATTGCCGAGCGCACGATGCACACCGTGCATGGCGACTTTCAGGCCTTGATCTATCGCGACAAGCCAAGCGGTGGCGCCCATATGGCGTTGGTACACGGCGAGATTTCAGCCGATACGGAAGCGCTGGTGCGGGTACATCAGCCGGTGTCGATGCTCGATTTGCTGGAATCGAGCTCAACAACGCACTCCTGGAACATGGCTTCAGCACTTGCTGCGGTCAAGGCTTCCGAACGCGGCGTGGTGGTGCTGCTCAACTGTGAAGAGTCAGCGGAACAGTTGTTTGCCCAGTTCAGCGCTTTGTTAACGCCGGAAAACCGGCCACCGGCCCGTGCGGCAAGCATGGACTTGCGCACCTACGGTATCGGCGCACAAATCCTCAAGGATATTGGTGTCGGTAAAATGCGTCTGCTGGCCAATCCGAGAAAAATGCCATCCATGACTGGCTTTGATCTCGAAGTCGTGGGCTACCGGAGTAGTCCGAAGGACTGAGTCGCGGTAGTGCCGAAGGCACTCCGATCATCCGTTTATAAAGGAATCATCATGACAGTAGGAACTTACGAAACCAATCTCGATGGCGAAGGTTTGCGCATCGGTATCGTGCAGGCGCGCTTCAATGCAGATATCGGCGCTGGATTACTGGCGTCCTGTCTGGCCGAATTGAGCCGTCTCGGTGTGGCCAACGAAGACATCTTCCGGTTGACCGTGCCCGGCGCGCTGGAAGTCCCGCTCGCCCTGCAGAAGATGGCCGAAACCATGCAATTCGATGCATTGATCGCACTCGGCGCGGTCATTCGTGGCGAGACCTATCACTTTGAACTGGTTGCAAACGAATCCGGTACCGGCATCAGCCGTGTGGCGCTCGATTTCGGAACCCCGGTAGCCAATGCGATACTGACGACCGAAAACGACGAGCAGGCAATTGCCAGAATGACGGAAAAGGGCGCTGATGCCGCGCGGGTTGCCGTTGAAATGGCCAATCTGGTGCTGGCGCTGGATGAGTTGTCCGAAGCTGTCGACGAAGAATAACGATGTGGACCGTGCACTGGCTATAACCGGTCATGCGCGGTTTTTTGTTCCATTACGCTTGCCGGAGGTTATCTACGGCAATGCAGTCTGACTATCATGATCCCGAAAAAAGAGCTTCACGCGAATCCGAACAAGAGTCGCACACCCCGACACCGTTCGCGTGAATTCGCCCTGCAAGGCCTTTACCAGTGGCTGCTGAACAATGAAGATGCCGGCGTGATCGAGGCCCATCTGCGTGAGGCGCATGGTTTCGACAAGGCCGATGCGGCGCACTTCGATGCGTTGTTGTACGGGACGATCAAGCAAGCTGGTGCACTGCGCGCCGAACTGCTGCCATTGATTGACCGCCCGCTGAACCAGTTGTCGCCGATCGAACATGCAATCCTGCTCATTGGCGCATTCGAACTGAAGAATCACATCGAGATACCGTACAAGGTCATCATCAATGAATCGGTCGAGCTGGCCAAATCGTTTGGCGGTATCGATGGCCACAAATATGTCAATGGCGTGCTGGACAAGTTTGCTGCCAAGACGCGTGATGTTGAGATCGCAGCATCGCGTCCTTCGTGATGACGCTGCCCGCGGAGATGATTTTTCCGTTGGAGAATGTGGCAGGGCGGGTTGCGCATATCGCCCCGTTTCATGTCATGGAACTGATCAAGATGGCGGCGGTACTGGAGCAGCAGGGGCGCTCGATTATCCATATGGGGATCGGCGAACCTGATTTCACTGCGGCTCCTGCGGTGATTGCTGCGGCGACGCGCGCCATGAGCGACGGCAAGATGCAATACACCGCAGCGAATGGCCTGCCAGCGTTGCGCGAGGCGATCTCGGCACACTATGCGCAGGTCTACGGCCTGCAGATCGATCCGGTGCGCATTATCATCACTGCTGGTGCCTCTGCAGCGCTGGTGCTGGCATGCGCGACCCTGGTCGAACCCGGTACGAAGGTGCTGATGCCGGATCCGTCCTACCCTTGCAACCGGCATTTTGTTGCCGCGTTCGATGGTGAAGCCGCGATGATTCCTTGCGGGCCCGAGCAACGTTTCCAATTATCTGATGCGACTGTCCGTAGCCACTGGGATGAGGCTACCCGAGGAGTGCTGCTGGCATCGCCATCCAACCCGACCGGGACCTCGATTCCGGAGGAAGAGTTGCGCAAGATCGTGGCGACGGTGCGCGAGAAGCAGGGCTATACGATTGTCGACGAGATTTACCAGGGTCTGACGTACGATGAGGTGCCATTTTCGGCCTTGTCGCTAGGCGATGACATCATCGTCATCAACAGCTTTTCGAAATACTTCAACATGACGGGATGGCGTCTGGGTTGGCTGGTTGTGCCTCCATCACTGGTGTCGCGTGTCGAAAAGCTCGCACAAAACTTGTTCATTTGTGCGTCGACCATTGCTCAGCACGCCGCTCTCGGATGCTTTGAAACCGAGTCGATTGCACTGTATGAGGAGCGCAAGGCAGAGTTTCGCCGTCGTCGCGACTACATCGTTCCTGCCTTGCGCGAACTCGGTTTTATAGTGCCTGTGGTGCCGGATGGCGCATTTTATGTCTATGCCGACTGTAGCAGCCTGTCGGACGATGCGGATCAACTCACCCTCGACATGCTCAACGAGACTGGTGTGGTACTGGTGCCGGGATTGGACTTCGGTCCCTCCACGGCACATCGCTATATCCGGGTTTCTTATGCCACGTCGATGGAAAATCTGCAGGAGGCCGTACGGCGTCTGCGTGCGTTTTTCGAAGGGAGACGTCCCGTTACCTGAAATAAAATTGTTCCCCAAAAAAAAGAGCCTTGCGGCTCTTTTTTTTTGGGGTCTGACGGGGGTTACAGTGCTGCGAACTGATCTGGTGCTGAAGCCTTGAGACCCGCTGCCGAGACGGATGCTTGCTCGTCCTTGGTGCCCGCGGTTTTTGGAACAGTGACCGCATCGCCGGTGATCTTGGGTTGGTCGCGAATGATCAGCGGTGCAGTACTCGTGAATACTGAAACGTTCTTGCCACTGGCGACCGTTTTCAGGCGCTGATACTCGGCCAGTACTTTCGAACCGTAGCCTTCATCGTTATCGAAAGCGGCGGCACCGACATACATCTTCAGACCGGCTTCAACGGAGCCACCGCGTGAGACGTATTCCTTCAGGATACGTGAGCCGACGCGAATATTGGCAACCGGGTTAAGTGCGGCTTTGACACCACCGAGGTCTTCAAACTTTTCATGATGAATTTTAGACATGATCTGCATGAGCCCTTGAGCGCCTACTGCGCTTTCAGCAAACGGGTTGAATCCCGATTCAATCGCGGCAACAGCGAGGATGAGTAGCGGATCAATCTTGATGTCACTGGCAGTGGTGTAGGCCGCCGATACCAGCATATCCGTGGCGTCGTTGGCTACCCGGTACCGTTTGGATATCCAGTTGGAAACCCACTGCTGCTGGCGTTCCGTACCTTTTGCCTTGGCTGCAGGTAATGTATTCGGTGCTGCTGGTGCGGGTACGGTGTTCGGGTTAGGAAGAAATGCATGGGAGCCAAATGACATTGTTGGCGTATCCATAGGCACATCCGATTCCGACACCGTCAATGCCGGCCCGTAATGCTGCGCGCTGAATGGAGACAACGATTTCAGCTGCTGCGCAAGATCAGGCCGATAAAACATCAATGCCAGAGTGCACAGCGCGGCAATCCCGGAAATCATCAGCGTGTGGTGTGCGGTGGTAAAAAATCCGCTCAGCGTATCTCGTGCAAATGTACTAATAGTTGTTGAATTACTGCGTAAATGTCGCGCGCATGCGCGCGTCGTCCGGGCAAATCGATTAAGCAATTGAACCTCCTGAATCGTCACGCCAGACAGTTCGGATTGCGGCTTGCCACAATCCGAACTGTCTGGCGTGAATCAGATACATCGCCATCTTCCGCTTGATGCGGGCAGATGGCGCCGGAGTTGCTGCGTTGAGCTGAGGGTATACTTCCATACCGCTGCAGTGGCAGACAACTTTTTGCGGGGAGTAAGGCTGACGCCTTTTGAAAACACTCCTTAAAATGCTTATTGGGGCCCCGACCCCGTGAAATGATTTGGTTTTCCGTTGCAGTGGGCGAGATTGACGCGCCAGATGCCTTCCTTTTCAATGTTCGCGGATTGTAGGGGCCGTGTTATATCAAGTCAATACTAATAATCAGGAAAGTGATTACTGTTTGATCTTTAGCAAGTAGTTCAACTGCAACTTAGTTGAATAAAATCAACGACTTGTATTTATTCCTTAAATTGAAAGGCCCGCAGTCTGGCGGTGCAAAAAAGATGAAATATTCGGATTTGAGGGATTTTGTTGTTCAATTAGAATCGATTGGAGAGCTAAAACGTGTCACTTTCCCGGTTTCCAGCTATCTGGAGATCACGGAAATCTGTGATCGCACACTGCGTGCAGGTGGTCCTGCGTTACTTTTCGAGAATGTCGATGGACAATCCATACCTGTGCTGGGTAATTTGTTCGGCACCCCCAGGCGGGTTGCGCTCGGCATGGGAGCAGAAGAAGTCACCGAGTTGCGCAAGATCGGCCATGTATTGGCGATGCTGAAGGAGCCTGAGCCCCCGAAGGGCTTCAAGGACTTACTTGGTTTAACCTCGCTAGTAAAATCCCTGTGGGACATGGCACCCAAGGAACTGCGCTCTGCGGCGTGTCAGGAAGTCGTACTGGAAGGCGACGCCGTTGATCTTGGTCTGCTGCCCATTCAGCATTGCTGGCCGGGTGATGTCGCACCACTGATTACATGGGGGCTGGTCATCACCAAAGGACCGCACAAAAAACGTCAGAACCTGGGTATCTATCGCCAGCAAGTGTTATCGCGGAACAAGGTCATCATGCGTTGGCTGGCACAACGTGGCGGCGCTCTCGATTTTCGTGAGCACGCGAAAGTCAACAAGGGGCAGCCTTATCCGATATGTGTGGCGCTGGGCGCTGATCCCGCCACGATACTTGGTGCGGTGACTCCGGTACCGGACAGCCTGTCCGAATACCAGTTTGCGGGCTTGCTGCGCGGTAGTCGTACCGAGCTGATCAAGGCAATCGGGAGCGAGTTGCGCGTGCCAGCTTCGGCAGAGATTGTTCTTGAGGGGCATGTGTATGCGGACCCGAATCATCCATCCGGTTATGAACACGCACTCGAAGGGCCTTACGGGGATCACACGGGCTATTACAACGAACAGGATATGTTTCCAGTGCTGACGATTGATCGCATTACGATGCGGCGTAATCCGATCTATCACTCAACTTATACTGGCAAGCCGCCTGACGAACCGGCTATTCTTGGTGTGGCGCTCAATGAAGTATTCATTCCTTTGCTGCAGAAGCAGTTCACCGAGATCACCGACTTCTATCTCCCGCCAGAAGGATGTAGTTATAGGATGGCAGTAGTGCAGATGAAGAAATCCTATCCGGGACACGCCAAGCGTGTGATGTTCGGAGTCTGGAGTTTCTTGCGGCAGTTTATGTATACCAAATTCATTATCGTCGTCGACGAAGATGTCGATATACGGGATTGGAAAGAAGTCATCTGGGCCATTACTACCCGCGTTGATCCGCTGCGCGATACGACACTGGTCGACAACACGCCAATCGACTATCTTGATTTTGCCTCACCTGTCAGTGGGCTCGGTAGCAAGATGGGCATCGACGCGACTAACAAATGGCCCGGCGAGACGGATCGTGAGTGGGGCAGCACCATCACGATGAGTGACGAAGTCAAAGCGCGTATCGATAGCATTTGGGGTCAGTTGGGGATTTGACCGTTCTTGTTTCGATCTGGGGCATTTATACCCGCCCAAGGTAGAACTTTCTGTTAGAATTCCACCCGGCGGGCCCCTGCGCATTGTGGCATGGCCAACCTGGTCAGGTCGGGAACGAAGCAGCCACAGTCATTATCCATAAGTGCCGTAGACAAGGCTCGCCTTCTAGAATTCTGTAAAAAACCGATTTGTCGGGCCTCACAGCTGACAGTCGGTTTTTTTTCGTCTGCAGTTTCTATTCTCTGCTCCGGTATTTGTCTGCCCGGTAAATATTTATTCCCAGTCGTTTCATTCGACCATCTTTTCTTATTCCCGTTGTCGGGATACTGCGCTGAACCTTTCGATGCGATCGCGCTCCCGCTGCGGGAAGTGTTATTCACAACATCCGGTTCACGACACGTAGTCCGATTTCTTTATATCCGGATGATTTTGATGGCTGTCGGATGCTGTTGTTATTGCGCTTTTTTGTCTGCTTACCTTTTTCGTTTTACCGGCTCATCACTTGACCGGTCGATTGATTCTGAAATTTTCCAGTTATTAAAATCTCCCGGCGACCGTTCAGCGCAATTTTTTTGTTTGTCTATACGGTCATTTTTAGATTGAAAAAAGGGAAGTGATTGTGGTTTTTTTTAGCAAAAAATTGAAAATACAAATGATGATTATTCCGTTGTGTACAAAAAATAAGCGCTGAAGGAGTAAAATAATTTAATCCTTATTAGGATATAATTCGAAAAATGATTGAAACCGCTGTACAGGATTTTAAGATTTTCTGTAGGAAATTGCCACGATAGGTTAGGCCTTAGGCACATTGAATATCAAATCACCTGCATCACTTTATTTTAAATTACCGGAACTTAACTATGTCAACATACAAAGAATTAACAGTTCAGATCGAAAATCTTCAAAAGCAAGCGGCCCATGCCCGCCAGAGTGAAATTGCTAATGCGATTGCTGATATCAAAGAAAAAATGCGGGACTACGGTATTACGCTGACAGATCTTGGTTTGACTGGTGCCAAGAAAGCCAGCAAGGCAAAAGAACCTGTTGCTCCGAAATATCGCGATTCAGCTTCAGGCGCAACATGGTCCGGTCGCGGCAAGCCGCCACGCTGGATCGCAGGCCAGGATCGGGATGCATTCATTATCAAGTAAGGTCAGCTGCAGTTGCGCTGACACAGTAATACAGTAATACCAGAGTTAAAGCGTCTTATCGGGAACTACGACCTAATCAGTCTGGTTCGATAAGGCGCTTTTTATTTTTAAGCACGCAATTTCATGCTGCCAGCCGAAGTCTGATTCCGGTCTATTGGCAAGGAGTTCCCTCGGTACTTAGTGGGTTTCCGTTAAGAACTCTGGCTCCTTTCAATTCCCGTTCATTGATCACTGTCATTGCATGCACTAAATGGAATCGGTGTAGTTTGTTAAGTTGTTTAATTGATCACAGATTTCAGAATTGTTTTCCTGAGTTGATAAATTTAGATTCTCATTTTTGATCGCCCTGTTTTTTACGGTGTGCCGATTTTGCGTGTTATACATGGCAACCGAAGCGTTGATTCCGATTTCAAATGACTCCGTGTCGTTGTGCTACTGGCCGCATCGGCGGTAGACGAGCCGCGCGTTTTTTTCACCACGTCATCGGCATTCCAGCGCGCTGAAATATACGTAATAATGTCTACCGTTTCTCGGATTCATTTTTTTACTGAACGAAATCGGCGTGTCGACTATTCCGTCAAATCCGGGGTGGTTCGCATTTACCTGTAGACCTAGATATCTTCACCTCATCAGCGATTTGTCCATGCACCGTAAATTGAAAAATATTCTTGTCGGCGTTGTTATCCTCGGAGTGTGTGGTGCAGGCTTTGCTTGGTATTCTGCAAAATCGCGCGTAATAAAAAAGCCAAAAGCTGAATCGGTCCAAGTTGTCAGAACGACTCTTGCTAGTCAGCAGGCAATGCCAATCAATTTGTTTGCCAATGGTTACGTGACGGCCATCAACACCGTTGATGTCCGGCCGCAAGTACAAAATATCGTCCGCGAAGTGCACGTTCAGGAAGGCCAGGAAGTGCGTGCCGGACAACTACTGATTACGCTGGACCAGCGCAATGACTTATCGGGGATCGACAGGGCGCTGGCACAAGTGGTACGCGATCGCGCAGACCTGGCGGACGCCGAAGCGACGCTGAGCCGAAATCAGGAATTGCTGGCCAAAAAATTCATTGCGCAGGCGGTGGTCGATACGGCACGCAGCAGGGTTGATGCATTGCGCGGCACGCTGGCTGCCGACCAGGCCGCCGTCAAGTCAAGCCGGATCGCGCTCGATTACAACCTGGTTCGCGCCAGCATTAGCGGTCGTATTGGCCTGATCAATGTCCATCCGGGCAGTCTTGCGCAGCCCGCCGCCTTGCCGATGCTGACCATTTCCCAGCTGGATCCAATTGCAGTCAGTTTCACACTGCCAGAGCGTGAACTGACCAACCTGCGTGTCACCTATCCGAAAGGTGATGCGCCGGTCCTGGCCGAGCTCGCCGGTGCAGGCGAGGTCAGTGGCAAACTGATCTTCATCGACAATGCCGCCGACGCGCAAACCGGAACCATTCGCATGAAAGCGCGTTTTAGCAATGCCGATCGCCGCATGTGGCCGGGGACATTTGTCTCTGTTCGACTGATTTCGCGCACGTTACCTGATGCGATTGTCGTGCCGGCCCAAGCCGTTGTCACTGGTCCGGTCGACAGATTCATTTATCTGGTGCAACCCGACAATAAAGTAACGATCCAAAAAGTCGTCGTGGTGGCGATCGAAGACGGAAAGGCCGCTGTCACCGGCATTGTTGCCGGTGCGCGCGTCGTGGTCGAAGGTGCAGAAAACCTGCGTCCCGGTGCGACCGTATCCGAGAGGCAAGCTGCCGCTGGCGGCGGAAGTGCTGACACCACGGCACCGCGTGCACCCTGATCTTCGATGACCGCTCCGTGCTCGGCGCGCTTCTTTCACCGCATGACTTTTGAATTGCTATCGTGAATATTTCCGAACTTTGTATTCGTCGTCCGGTGATGGCGGTATTGCTGTCAATCGCCATCGTGGTTGTCGGGATGTTTGCCTATTCCAAACTTCCCATTGCGGCTTTGCCGACCTACAACACTCCGGTCATCAACGTGACCGCCACTTTGCCGGGAGCCAGTCCGGAAATTATGGCGGCGTCGGTCGCCACGCCGCTGGAAAAGCAGTTTTCGACAATTTCTGGCATCAGTACGATTAGCTCAAGCAATACCCTTGGGAATACGTCGATTGTGCTCGAATTCAATTCGGATCGTGATATCGACGCCGCCGCAGTCGATGTGCAAGCGGCGCTGTTGCGGGCGCAACGCAGCTTGCCGGTCGAGCTGACTTCGCTACCGGCGTATCGCAAGGTCAACCCTGCTGATGCAGCGGTACTGCTGGTGGCGCTGACGTCGCCATCGATTTCGCTGGCCGACCTGAACGACTATGCCGAAAACCTGATTTCGCCAACGTTATCGACGATCGATGGCGTCGCCCAGGTTGCCGTGTATGGCCAGCGCCGCTTCGCGGTACGGGTCAAGGCGCGTCCCGATGAACTGGCTGCGCGCAACCTGACACTCGATGAACTGGCGACATTGATTCATGCCGCCAACACGAACGGCCCGGTTGGTGTTTTGGATGGACCACGCCAGAGTCTGACGCTGGAAGCCAACCGCCAGTTGCGCAATGCGGCCGAGTTCAGCGAATTGATCGTCAGCACGCGCGACGGCTACACCACACGACTCAAGGATGTCGCCATCGTCGAGGACAGCGTTGAATCCGCCAAGAGCGGCAGCTGGGTCAATGGCGAGCCATCCATCGTGCTGGCCGTACAGCGCCAGCCGAATGCGAACACGGTTGCCGTTGTCGATGCGGTCAAGGCAACCTTGCCCAAGTTCAAGCAGCAAATGCCGGCATCGATCGAAATTCATGAATTGAATGACAGGTCACAGTCGATCCGCGAATCGATCGTCGATGTCCAGCACACGCTGCTGCTGACGGTGGTGCTGGTCATCCTGGTGATCTTTCTCTTCCTCAAACGTCTTTCTGCCACAGCGATCCCGGTCGTGACCTTGCCGATCTCGCTCATCGGCTGTTGTGCGCTGATGTATGGGATGGGCTACAGCCTCGATAATATTTCCCTGCTGGGGATTACGATTGCGGTCGGATTAGTGGTCGATGACGCCATCGTCATGCTCGAAAATATCGTGCGCTATGTCGAGCAAGGCATGACGCCGATGGCGGCCGCACTCAAGGGTTCGCGCGAGGTCGGCTTCACGATTCTGTCGATTTCGATTTCGCTGGTGGCGGTCTTCATTCCGATTTTTTTCATGCCGGGCGTGATCGGCCTCATTTTCCGCGAGTTCGCCGCGGTCGTGTCGCTGGCGATCATGGTGTCGGCATTGATTTCGCTGACGCTGGTACCGATGCTCTGCAGTCGGGTTCTGAAACACGCACCACCTGAAGACGATAGCTGGATCAGCCGTCAATTCGAAAAAGGATTCAATGCGGTCCTCGACGGCTACAGTCGCGGCCTCGACTGGTGTCTGGCGCGAACCCGGATCGTGCTGATCGCTGCGCTGTCGACCTTCCTGCTCACCGGCTATCTGTTCGTCGACATCCCGAAAGGATTCTTCCCGACCGAGGATATCGGCCAGATCCGCGCATCGATCGAAGGGCCGCAAGATATTTCGTATCCGGCGATGGTCAAGCTGGTGCAAGCCACCGCTGGCATCATCCAGAACGATGCCAACGTATTGTCAGTGACCTCGCGCGTGACCAGTGGCAGCAGCGGTGCACTGTTCATCGGGCTCAAGGCGCGCAGTACGCGCGAGCCGATGGATCGCGTGCTTGAGCAATTGCGCGGCAAGCTCGGCGCGCTGCCGGGACTGTCGGTTTACCTGTCACCGGTACAAAACCTGAGTCTCGGTGGCCGCTCCAGCAAGAGTCGCTACCAATATGTACTGCAGAGTGTAAAGGCGGATGAACTGACCATCTGGTCCAACCAGATCCAGGCCAGGATGCGGGCCAATCCGATGTTTCGTGACGTCACCAGTGATTCGCAGCTCGGTGGCTTGCAGGCCAAGGTCGACATCAATCGTGATCGCGCCAGTGCCGCCGGGGTGCAGATTTTCGACATCCGCACCGCGCTGTACAGTGCCTTCGGCGATCGCCAGGTGTCGACGATTTTTACTACCAGCAACAGCTACCAGGTCATCCTGCAAGATAGCGAGTCGGGTCTGCAAGACGAGGCTGCCCTGAGCAAGATTTATGTTCGCAGTAAGGCCGGCGTGCTGGTGCCGCTGATGAGCCTGGCAACCGTCACACGTACCGCCGGGGCAATTTCGGTGAACCACCAGGGTCAGTTGCAGGCGATCACTGTCTCGTTCAACCTGGCACCAGATGTGCCGCTAGGTGACGCCAGTGCAGCGCTTGACCAGATCAAAACCAGTTTGCAATTGCCGCCGACGGTGATTACTTCGTATGCCGGCGATGCCGCCGTCTTTCAGTCGTCGCAGGGCAGCCAGGTGATGCTGTTGCTGCTCGCGGTCGTGGTGATCTACATCCTGCTGGGTGTGCTGTACGAAAGCTATATCCATCCGCTGACCATTCTGGCGGGCTTGCCGTCGGCGGCGATCGGGGCGTTGCTGGCCTTGCGGCTGTTTAATTTTGAACTGACACTGATCGCCACCATCGGCATCCTGATGCTGATCGGTATCGTGAAGAAAAACGCCATCATGATGATCGACTTCGCCCTTGAAGCGCAGCGGGTACAAGGCTTCACACCCTTCGATGCGATCCGCTCGGCTTGTCTGCTGCGCTTTCGTCCGATCATGATGACTACCCTGGCTGCGCTGGTGGGTGCCTTGCCGATCGCGTTCGGACTCGGTGCCGGGGCCGAACTGCGGCAGCCGCTCGGCGTCGCCATCGTCGGAGGTCTGCTTGTCTCGCAAGTCATCACGCTGTTCATCACGCCAGTCATCTACCTGGTACTGGATCGCTTCAGTGGTGCCGGTCCGCTACTGACAGACCTCACAGTACTGGAAGCACCGGCTTCAGCAAGCCTGCCTGCCGGACATTAAATTGCCCACCAAGTAGCTCACTGGCAGGCGTGTCGGCCAGCATTTGAAAAAAAGGAGTGCCTTCGCCGCACTCCTTTTTTTATGCCTGAATGATTTGCCAATATTGCTATAAAAAAATTGTGAGTATCGCAATTACGGCCTGTGAGAATCAGTAGCGTCCTTGCCAAATTGGGAGAGTGATAACCAAGTTTGATAACGGAATAGATATCGCCCGAATTGGCGTTAAAAGTTCCCTGCATTTTTCGGTCATATTTCTCGGTTTCATCAATCAGCGTATTGCATGACAAAAATCAATGACATAAAATTTTTTCCGTAAATTAATTTTTGTCCGAGCAAGGCGGGTCGCTAACACGGAAATAATCAGGTGCTGAAGTCGTTTAATTGGTCCTGCTTGATTTTCCTGTTTTCAGTTTCACGGGCTTCATTTTCCCGATACGAAACCTATGCTCATTTTCACGTCCTGCCTTTTTTAACAGGCAGTTTTCAAGGTAAATGCCCGTTCAGACCCCAGGGCACAAGCCGACAGTACCCGCGCTGACCACCAGATTTTCAAAGGGATTTTGCTCCCTGCTGGCAGCGCTTTGTCCGCACGCTTTGTGCCAGATCAGGCATCTGCTTGAATTGCGCCGAATTTTTATAGTCAATTAATGGGAATATTCATGAAACGTCGTCAATTTATTCAACGTTCGGCTGCACTTGTTCTTGGTGCGCCATTACTCGGACTGAGTAGCCAGGGAGTTGCGCAAACAGTGGGACCATTCGATGCGGTTGCTGAAATCAAGAAATTGCGTATCGCCACAGGCACATTTACCGGTGGCTATCTGATTGCCCCGGCTGGTCGTATTAACTGGTATTTCACCAATCTCGGTATTTTGCCGATTATTCAATACCTGAATGCCGCCGACCTCGATCTGTATATCCGGACTTATCTGGATCTATATTTGCGCCGGCTAGAAGCGAATTCATCGATTCAGGATATTAACTTCACGACCACGCCGACCGGCGCATTCCAGCTGGTATTGGCCGATTCGGATGACTCTTATGCCGCCACGACCTTGTCGATCGTCGCACGCTATCTGAAAGCCAGCCAGAACTGGGCCTGGTGGGATGCCAACAAGGCCAAGTTGAAAACTATGGCCTATCGCAATCTGGCCGTGGCAATCAAGACGAACGGCATGAGCAGCGTGTTCCAGGCACCGCGTAGCCAATCCAATTCGGTCGGCTACCTGATGGATAACTGCGAGGTGTATCGCGGTTTGCGTGATTACGCCGCGTTGCTGCGCTCGCGCGGCGAAGCCGTCGATGCGAATTATTACGATGGCTTTGCCACCGGTATCACCTCGCGCATCAGTGCCTCGCTGTTCGATACCGCCCGCAGCGGTTTCACACCCAGCGATGCCGACAACGTCGCCGGTACGGCGTTTTACGCAGACACGACATGCCAGGTTTTTCCGCAGGCGTTCGGGTTGACGGAGTTGTCGTCGTACTTCGACAAAGGCTGGGCGTACCTCAATCGGGTCACGCCGAACTGGCAGGATGGCCGCTATGACGCTTATCCGTGGGCGGTGCTGGGTTTTGTCGCGGCGAAACGCGGCCAGCTGGTGCAAGCGCAAGCGCAACTGCGGCTCGTCGAAAGCAAGTTTGCCAACGACCGCGGTCTGGCCACGATCAACGAAATCGGTTTCTACCAGCGCTCGAAAAGTGTACTGGCCGGTCGTGCCGACATCTGAACAAGGGCGTCAAATGGGGGCCCGATGTGCGGTAAAATCGCACTTTGCCGATTCGTTGGGCCCCCATGTCCTATCAAGTTCTTGCCCGAAAATATCGTCCCCGCAGTTTCGACACGCTGGTCGGACAAGAGCACGTGGTGCGGGCGCTCAGCCATGCGCTAGACAGCGGCCGGCTGCACCACGCGTACCTGTTTACCGGTACGCGGGGCGTCGGCAAGACGACACTTTCCCGCATCCTCGCCAAGGCGTTCAATTGCATCGGACTCGATGGGAACGGCGGCATCACCGCCACACCGTGTGGTGTCTGTGCCGCCTGCAGCGCCATTGATGCCGGCCGCTTCGTCGATTACATCGAACTCGACGCCGCCTCCAATCGCGGTGTCGAAGAGATGGCGCAATTGCTCGAGCAGGCGGTGTATGCACCGTCGAATGCGCGCTTCAAGGTCTATATGATCGATGAAGTCCACATGCTGACCAATCACGCTTTCAATGCAATGCTGAAGACGCTCGAAGAACCGCCCGAGCATGTCAAGTTCATCCTCGCGACCACCGATCCGCAAAAAATTCCGGTCACCGTACTGTCGCGCTGCCTGCAATTCAATCTCAAGCAAATGCCGCCCGGCCATATCGTCGCCCACCTTGATGACATCCTCGGTCAGGAAGGCATCACCTTCGAGACGCCGGCCCTGCGCTTGCTGGCACAAGGCGCGCAAGGCTCGATGCGCGACGCGCTGTCACTGACCGATCAGGCCATTGCCTACGCCGCCGGTACCGTCACGCTCGATGCGGTGCAAGGCATGCTGGGTGCGCTGGACCAGTCCTTTCTGATCCGGCTGCTGGATGCGCTTGCCGCACAGGACGGCGCTGGCTTGCTTGCCGTCGCCGATGACATGGCTTTGCGCAGCCTGTCCTACAACAACGCATTGCGTGATCTGGGTACCTTGCTGCACCGTCTTGCACTGGCACAATCGGTGCCGGCGGGGTTGCCGGAAGACTTGCCAGAACGTGCCGACATTGTGCGACTGGCGGCGCTCTTCGATGCCGAGGAGGTGCAGCTGTTTTATCAGATCGCTGTGCATGGTCGCAATGAACTCGGCCTGGCACCGGACGAATATGCCGGTTTTTCGATGACGCTGCTGCGCATGCTGGCATTCCGTCCGCTGCATGCCGGGACCGCGGCGGCATCGGCACCAGCGGCACCAGCGGCGGCACCGCGCGCACCGGCCCGGCTCAGTGCCGCACCGGCGGCCGTGGTCAGCAGCACGCCGGTTGCACCGCGTGCTGCCGCGCCGAGCGCAACGGCACCTGCGCCTGCAACTGCTTCTGCAACTGCGCCGCTCAGTCCGGCGCGTGCCGCGCTGGAAGCCGCGCGCGGCATGACACGTCCGAATGGTGGCGTGTCGACACTGCCGCCGGCGCGCATGCCGGAACCCAAATCCGAACCAAGGGCCAGGCCAGTCGCGCCGGCACCCTGGGAAGACAACATGCCGCCGATGGGAGAATTCCCGGACGACGAGCAGTTCGAACAGGCTCAAAAAAAAACTGAACCGCCGCCTTTAGCGCCTTCGGTAGCACCGCCGTCATCGCCTCCGCCAGCACGTGCAGCTGCCGCACCAGCGCCTGCGGTCGCGCCGCCCGAACCGGTTGCCGCAATGGTGGTGACGCCGGTGCCGGAACTTGGTTGGGATGGTGACTGGCCCTTACTGGCACCGCAATTGCCGGTGCGCGGCGTGGTGCAGCAACTGGCGCTGCAGGCCGAGCTGGTGCGTTGCGACAAGGTCGATGGCATCGTGCTGCACTTGCGCGTGCCGCTCGAGACGCTGGCCTCGCCAGCCAATATCGACAAGCTCGCCACCGCCCTGACCACCCATTTCAACGCTCCGGTACGCGTGAGCACCGAGCTGGGTATCGCGCGCCACACTGCCAATGCCAAGGCCAATGCCGAGCGCGCCGTGCAGCAGCAGGTGGCCGAACAACAAATCCACGGCGATCCGTTCGTGCAGGCGATGATGCGTGAATTTGGCGCCACCATCGTGCCCGGCTCGATCAAGCCGCACTGACTATTTCAAACCCTCACAGGAGAACGACCATGATGAAGAACCAACTTGCCGGCATGATGAAAAAAGTCCAATCGATGCAGGACGACATGAAGAAGATGCAGGACCAGCTGGCCCTGATCAATGTCGAAGGCGAATCCGGCGCCGGCCTGGTAAAAGTCACGATGAGCTGCAAAAACGACGTCAAGCGCGTCGTCATCGATCCGTCACTGCTGGCCGAAGACAAGGACATGCTGGAAGACCTGGTGGCCGCTGCCGTCAACGACGCCGTACGCAAGGCCGAAGCACTGACCGCCGAAAAAATGTCGGGCGTGACTGCCGGCATGCCGATTCCTCCCGGCTTCAAGATGCCGTTCTGACGGCCGCGTTGGCGCGCCGATGAAGACTCCTTCCAGCCTTGAGTTCCTGACCGAGACGCTGCGCCGCTTGCCCGGTGTCGGTCCCAAGTCGGCGCAGCGCATCGCCTATCATTTGATGCAGCACGATCGCGACGGGGCCGAGCAGCTCGGTCGCGCCTTGTTGCAGGCGGTCGACCGGGTCCAGCATTGCAGTCGCTGCAATACCTTCACCGAGCATCTGGTCTGCGAAACCTGCCTCGATCCCGAGCGCGACGCGACGCTGCTGTGCGTTGTCGAGACACCGGGCGACCAGCTGATGATCGAACAGACGCTGACCTACAAGGGGTTTTACTTCGTGCTGATGGGCCGGCTCTCGCCGCTCGATGGCATCGGTCCGAAAGACATTCATCTCGACCGGCTGATCCTGCGCGCGGCCGATGGCATCGTCGCCGAAGTGGTGCTGGCGACCAATTTCACCAACGAAGGCGAAGCCACCGCGCATTACATTTCCGAGACCATGAAAGCCCGTGGCCTGAAAGTAAGCCGGCTCGCACGCGGCGTGCCGGTCGGTGGTGAACTCGAATATGTCGACGCCGGCACCATTGCCCGCGCGATGCTGGACCGGAGAGCAACATGACGACGACTGCATCCCCGGCGGCCACCGGACCACTGGCCGGCATCAAGGTGCTCGAACTCGGCACGCTGATCGCCGGACCGTTTTGCGCGCGCATGCTGGCCGAGTTCGGTGCCGAGGTGATCAAGATCGAAGCGCCCGATGGCGGTGACCCGCTGCGCCAGTGGCGCGTGCTCAAGGACGGCACCTCGCTGTGGTGGTCGGTCCAGGCCCGCAACAAAAAAAGCCTGACGCTCAATCTGAAGAACCCGCGTGCGCAGGATATCGCGCGGCGTCTTGCGCTCGACGCCGATATCATCATCGAAAATTACCGTCCCGGCGTGCTCGAAAAATGGCAGCTCGGCTACGACCAGCTGAAGGCTCTCAATCCGGCCACGATCATGGTGCGCCTGTCCGGTTACGGCCAGACCGGACCGATGAAGGACTTGCCCGGCTTTGGCGCAATCGCCGAATCGATGGGTGGCTTGCGCTATGTCTCGGGTCATCCGGACCGCCCGCCGGTGCGGGTCGGAATTTCGATTGGCGACTCAGTCGCGGCGATGCATGGCGTGATCGGCGCGATGATGGCGCTGCGTCACCGCGATGCCAGCGGCGGTCGCTGGAATGGCAAGTCGGGTGACGACTGCGTGGCAGGGCAGGGCCAGATGGTGGACGTCGCGCTGTATGAATCGGTGTTCAACCTGATGGAATCGCTGGTGCCGGAATTCGATCACGCCGGCGTGGTGCGCGAACGTACCGGCGGCGCGTTGCCCGGCATCGTGCCATCGAACACCTACACCACCAGCGACGGTGACAACATCGTCATTGCCGGCAATGGGGATGCGATCTTCAAGCGCCTGATGGTAGCGATCGGCCGCAGCGACATGGCGACCGACCCGCAACTGGCGCGCAACGATGGCCGGGTGCCGCGCACCACCGAGATCGATGACGCAATCCAGGCCTGGTGCACGACGCAAACCATCGATACCGCGCTGGCGACCTTGCAAGCGGCCGATGTCCCGGTCGGCAAAATTTATTCGGTGCGCGACATGCTGAGCGACCCGCAATTTCTGGCCCGCCAGATGTTCGAGCAGCACGCCTTCGCCGATGGCACGCCGGTCAAGCTGCCAGCGATTTCACCGAAACTGTCGGCGACGCCGGGGCAGACGCGCTGGCTCGGACCGGCGCTTGGCGCGCACAATGCCGAGGTGCTGGGCGAACTGGGTTTCGATGCCGCGGCGATTGCGCAACTGCGTGATGACGGTGTCATCTGACCGAGCGCAGCAGGGTGATGAACAAGCATTTCTGGTGGCCGTTGGCGATTGCACCGGTGCGGGTGCAACCCTGACGGGCAATCCGGAAGCCCATTACACTGAGTGCCCGTCCATATAAAAAAAGGAACGACCATGAATATCCCTTACACGCGCGTCGCGACGGCGATGGCCATCGCCGTGGCAGTTCTTGCCGCCGCAGCTTGCGCTACCCCGGCCAGCATGCCGCTCGGTGACGCCAAGCTCAATGGCACGCAAGAAGTGCCGCCGGTCAGTACTTCGGCAACCGGCATCGCGATGATCACGGTGACGGCAGACAAATCGGTCAGCGGTCGTGTGACGACTAGCGGTCTGGAAGGCAAGGCGGCACACATCCATCAGGCAGCGCCCGGCATGAATGGCAGCGTCGTCATCGGTTTGGCCAAAAATGCCGACGGCAGCTGGTCGGTTCCCGCCGGTGCCACGCTGACCGACGCCCAATATGCCAGCTACCAGGCCGGTAACCTGTACGTCAATGTCCACACCGCCCTCAATCCGGGTGGCGAAATCCGTGGTCAGCTCAATTCACGTTAAGGACTTGCCTTTGAATACGTTGTCGCCCGAGGATCTCGATCGCATCATCCAGATGGCGTGGGAAGACCGGACTGCTTTTGACACCATCAAGGTGCAGTTCGGTGTGACGGAAGCGCAAGTCATCAAGCTGATGCGCAAGCACATGAAGCGCTCCAGTTTTACGATGTGGCGCGAGCGTGTGACTGGCCGCAAGACCAAGCATCTGGCCTTGCGTTCCGACGACGTGATGCGCTTCAAGTCGAGCGACCAGAAGGGCAATTAGCGGGAGCTGCAGCGCGGACAACTGCGCTGCTCTCCAGCTACCAGCGCACCGGGCCTGCAAATCCGAACGGCATGGCGGGAGCACCGGCCTGTACGCTACTCAGATAGGCGGCATAGGCCGGATCCATCCCGCTTGCCACCATCGCCAGCATCGGATTGAAGCCAGCCGTTGCCAGCGATTCGCCCTGGGCAATCCGGCGACCGAACACGGGTGCGCCGGCAACCGGTCCGGGCTGCGCCAAGAAGGCTTGCTGCGTTTGAATTGGCATGCCGCGTTGCGGCTGCAAGCCGACCGCGATCAGCACATCGGGCATGCCGAATCCGGTACGGGTCTGGTCGCCCAGATTGATCGGCTGCGAACTGGCCTTGATGATCTGGAACAGCCGTTCGACCCGTGCCGGTCCGCGCGCCTTGAACGCCCCCTGAAAATCCGGATGATGTGCCAGCACCAGTGCCGCCAATCCCGTCACATGCGGTGCTGCCATCGAGGTGCCGTCCCATGCCGCGTAATTGTTCGACGGCACCGATGAGGTAATCGCCACGCCCGGTGCGCACACTGCAATCTGCGGTCCGAAGCAGGTGAACTTGGGCGAGAAAAAACCGTTCGTATCGACCTGTGTCCCCAGTGTCTGTGTGTGATAACTATCTTGCGGGAATTCGTTGAGACGTCCCAATGCCGCCACCGCCAGCACGTTCGGCGACGAGGCCGGATATTGCACCGGGCCGCCCGAATTGCCTGCTGCGACAATGCAGGCCACACCGGCCAGCTTGGCACGCTGTATCTGCTGCTCCAGTGCTTCGGAGGGTTCGATGCCACCCAGACTCAGGTTGACCACATCGATCTGTTTCTCGATGCAATATTCGAGCGCATCGATGAGCTGGCTGACCTGTCCGCCCGGAAACAGCTTGCAGGCATGGACTTCGGCATCCGGTGCGAAGCCGCGTATCCCGACCGTGCTGCTGGCACCGGCAATGACGCCGGCACAATGGGAACCGTGCGACACCGTATCAATATTCCAGCCGCCCGGATCGGTGGTCTTGTGCATGACGTCGAAGCCGAAGCGGATTTTTTTCAGGTCATCATGACTGGTGGCCGCGCCGGAATCGACGATGCCGACCCGCACGCCCTGACCACGATAGTTTTGTGGCAGCTGGTCCAGGCGCATCGCCTTCTGGCCCCAGCCAAAGGCTTGCTCTTGCGGAAAATTTGCCAGTGACGGCCACTCCGACAGCAAGCGCATGCCGATCACGTTCGGTTCGGTCGTGCTGATATCGGGTTCGGCCTGATAAAAACTCCAGTAATCGGACTTTGGCTTGACGTACAGACCGCGGATGGTTTGCGGCGTATCGCCATACAGAGCCAACGTCACCCGCCCGCTGACATCGGAAACACCGGACGTCGGCAGCATGCTGCCAAACAGATAGACCTCGGCTTCAGGCAGTGGCATGTCGTCCTTGCCCAATACCAGGATAGGAATATTGAGAGCCGGTCCGGCACTGGCCACCGAGCATGTCACCAGTCCCGGTTGCGGTGCGACCTCATGCATCACCAGCGGCAGATCGCGTTCGACGATCAGCCTGCCTTGCCCCTGCTGGTGCAGGATGCCGGCTTTCTGGTCGGTCATGCGCGCCACCAGGACGCTCGGGACGTCGGCACCCATGCCGTCTGCCAGCACGCCGATGGCATTTTTTGGACCGACGGTATCGATCACGTCGATGTCGGGACTGGAGCGCAGCGCCTGTTCGATGGCACTGAAGGCCAAGGGTTGCAAGCCCATCGCTTGCAGTCCGGGCGAGTAACGCGCCGCGATCAGGAATTGTCCCTTGCGCTGCGAGATGCCGTGTCGCGGGCCTGCGGCGCTGCTTGTGCTGCTGCCTGCGGTGGCGCTGCTTGTCGCGGGACCGGCACTGGTGCCATGACCGTTGCCGGCGCGGTTGTCGGTATTGCTCTCGTCGGCAGCCGGATGCGCGCCTGGGTTCGGGGTTTCGGGATTCTTGGCCATGTCGTCTCTTCCTTTTTATTGCAGATTGCCCGGCCACTGGTCGGACTCGTCAAACAGCGAGAGCGGGCGATCGGGTTCGATTTTTAACGGACTTGATTGAGAAAAACGCTGCTCCAGCGCGGCGGCTTTTGCGTTGCTCATGGCGACGACCACGGTGTGCGGATGGCCGATCGGACCGATCTGGTCGATCAGTTCCAGCTCGGGATCGTTGCTGGCTTCGTCGATGAAGCTGGCCAGCGCGGCCGGGTCTGACGAGCGGATGATGTAATGGCCTGATTCCGCCTGATGTTGGTTCGATGGCATGCGTAAGTCTCCTTGAAAAGCCAGGCTGCATGCCGTAGCGGCAGCCTGGCCGGGATGCCGGATCAGTCAGTCATCAGTGCATGAACTGACCGGCGGCACTGACCTGGGGTTGCTGGATCTGGTAGGCCTGCGGATAACTGTTTTGCTGCTGGGCCGCGAGTTGTGCCAACTGGGCTTGCTGTGCATACGCAGCCGCGACCGGATCGGCATTGAACGGCAACATGCGACCGAGCTGGCCGGCAATCCCGCCGATGGTGTTGCCTAGTCCGGCATTGCCGAACGCGCCACCGATGACGCCACCGAGTGGTTGTCCGACCTGACCGAGCAGGTTGCCAAACCAGCCTTGCGGCGCGAGTTGTTGCTGTTGCTGTGCTGCGGCTTGCTGGGCATACGCCAGCGCGACCGGATCCGCATTGAACGGCAGCAGGCGACCAAGCTGACCGGCAATCCCACCTATCGTATTGCCCAGTCCGGCATTGCCGAAGGCACCGCCGATGGCACCTCCTAGTGGTTGTCCGACCTGGCCGAGCAGGTTACCGAACCAGCCTTGCGGTGCTAGTTGTTGCTGTTGCAACTGTTGCTGTGCTGCGGCTTGCTGGGCATACGCTAGCGCCACCGGATCGGCATTGAACGGCAGCAAGCGACCAAGCTGGCCGGCGATCCCGCCTATCGTATTGCCCAGTCCGGCATTACCGAACGCGCCACCAATTGCGCCGCCCAACGGTTGCCCGACCTGGCCGAGCAAATTGCCGAACCAGCCTTGCGGTGCGAGCTGTTGTTGTTGTTGCAGTTGGGCTTGTTGGGCCGCTTGCTGTGCATAGGCAAGTGAAACGGGATCGGCACTGAAGGGCAGCAGCGAGCCGCCGATGCCGCCGGCCAGTTGGCCGATTTGCGATCCGAGATTGGAGTTGCCGAACAATCCGCCGATACCGCGACCGACCAGTCCACCCAGCGGCGCGCCCAGCAAGCCGCCAAAAAATCCCTGTGGTGCCAGTTGTTGTGATGGATACCCTGCAACAGCGTTATATCCGGCCGGAAAATTCTGTTGAAATTCATTCATGATCATTGTCCTCTGAGTGTTGTGGTTATCGAGTGCAGCCCTCCCGCCAGCGGAGATTCGCTGGTTCCAAACGGGTTCGTTGAAAGCGACTGCGACGTAATCTTCGGTGCGATGTCGTGTTTTTTCAACTTCACTTGAGGCATGTTTGAGCAGTATCAAATTGAGTTGTGATCAGCAATGTTTGACAGAACTTATCTGTCGTTCCGGTCCCGCTCGGGGCGGTGTACGTACCCGGTCACTAAGCCTCATACTGCGCGGTGCCCACCGACAACAATCCTGCAGAAAACAACGCAATGAAAAAAATCACTGGATGGACCTTGTTGATCGCAGCGCTTTGCTGCCTGAGCCAACCAGCACTGGCCATCGCGCCAGCGACCTCTGCAGCCACCGACGGACGCGGCATCAAGGTCAGTTGCGGCAATCCCCACGGCGCTGAAATCATCCAGATTTACGTCCAGTCAAACACTGCGCTGGCCGACCCGGTCGCGCTGGAACGGCTCAAGCTTATCGGCTGCAAGGTGACGGCGGCGGCGATGCAGGATGAGGCCGGCTCGGGCAAACGCCGTCTGCTCAACCAGATGCCGTTCTATCTGGTTGATCGCACGGCCGGTGGTGGCGCACAGGAAGATCAGGCGGTATTCGTCTCCGATCTGGCCGGTACCGCGCGTCATGTCGACGTCGCGCTGCGTGCCTTCGATCACTACGATGACAACGAACTGACGGCCTTGCTGGCGCATGAAATGAGTCATGCGATTTTGCGTCACGGGATGTGGCACTGGCTGCAACGATGGCTGGAAATCCTGTTGCCGTGTGCCTTGCTGGGTGGAGTCGCTGCATGGATAGGCTGGCGTCTTGGACGTCAGCGCCGCGCCATCGTCGCGCTGGGCTGCGCACTGGCCGGTGGCGTGCTCGGCGCCGCGATAGCGCAGCCTCTCGGCGAGCGCAGTTGTTTGCGGGCTGACTTTGCGCGTGGGCGTGAACTGGAAGCCGATGCCTACAGCGTGCGCCTGATGACGCAATACCTCGGATTGACGCACCGGCAGGCGGTCACGGCGGCCGGTAGCGTGCTGCATAAAACTGCCGATGAGTCCGGTCAGCCGGGTTGTCGCATGAGCACTGCCGTATTGCATCCGCCGCTGGCGATCCGGTTGTCGGCATTGGCCGCAAGCGGAGCACACTAAGCCTTTGCCGCAATCCAATTAAGTGCAATTGGATTGCGTGCAATTAACTCGTGCGCGCAGCCCGACTCAGGGCTGGACGGTATCGCCGAGCACAATGCCTTCACGACGCGGATCGGCACCACCAATCAATACCTGCGTGCCATTGACGACTTCGCGCACGATCGCACTGAGTCCGCTCGATTGCGCCGACACGTTGACGGTGTGACCGAGATTGCGCAAGCCGCGTACCAGCGCATCGTTATCACCGGCCAGTCCGCCAGCCGGGATGCTGGTGTCGATGTTCGGATGCTCGCCACCGACCACCAGCGTCGCATTGTTCGAACCGAAGTCGACCATCGATACGGCCTGCTGCGCATCGACTTTCCAGTCCAGCGCGGCAACCAGGGTTTTGGCAACGTACTGGATGATGGTCGCGCCGCCCGGTGAACCGGTGGCCATGTAAAAGTCACCGCGCGTGCCATCGGCATTGCGCTTGAAGACCAGCGTCGGTGCCATCGAACTGCGTGGCCGCTTGCCCGGTTGCACGCGGTTGGCAACAGCGAGTCCATCGATCATCGGCACAGCACTGAAGTCGGTGAGCTGGTTGTTGAGCAGGAAGCCATTGGTGAAATGGTAAGAGCCCAGACCCGACTCGATGGTGGTCGTCATTGACACGACATTGCCGTACTTGTCGGTCAGCGACAGGTGCGTGGTGCCATGCTCGGCCAGTATCGGTGCGGCCAGCGGCACCGGACCGAGGTCACCGGCGGGGGCTGGCAACGGGATCGATGAGGTCGTACTGATCAGGCGCGAACGCTGCGTCATGTACGGCTTGTTGATCATGCTGTCCCAGCTGCCACCGGGCAGCGAAACGAAGTCGGTATCGGCCACGTACTTGTTGCGGTCCGCATAGGCCAGATTGCCAGCTTCGGCCATCAGGTGGACGCCCAGCACGCTGGGCTTGCCGCCATTGATGTCGAGTGCACCCGGACCATAGCGCGACATGTCGAAATTCTCGATGATGCCGAGGATTTGCGCGACGGCGATACCGCCGGAGGACGGTGGCGGCATGCCGCAGACTTCGAAGTCGCGGTAGGACGAACAGACCGGCGTGCGTTTTTTTGCGCGGTAGTTGGCCATGTCGGCCAGTGTCGTTACGCCTGCGGTGGTGGTGCCGCCATACGTGCTGGCGATTTTTGCGACGATGGCCTGAGCAATCGGACCATTCCCGTAAAACGCATCGGCACCGTTGCTGGCGATGCTGCTGAAGGTGCTGGCCAGCGCCGGATTTTTAATGATGGTGTTGACCTTGCGCGGGCTGCCATCGGCATTCAGAAAATACGCTGCCATCTCGGGGTCGCGCTGGATGTTGGCGACGGTACTCGCGCTACTGATCGAAGCGGCCATGCGCGGCGGGATCGGGAAACCATCGGTGGCCAGTTTGATGGCCGGGTCGAACAGGCCCTTCCAAGCCATGCGGCCATGTTCGTTGTGCGCCATTTCCAGTACGCGCAAGGTGCCCGGTGTGCCGATCGAGCGACCGCTGCGGATCGCGGTGGGTACGGGTGCAGTCTGATCCGACGCCGATTTCCATTGCAGGTAATTTTCATCGGCAGCAGCCGGTGCCATTTCGCGTCCGTCGTAGGAGCTGACTTCTTTTTTGGCCGCGTCGTAATAGAGGATGAACGTACCGCCGCCTATGCCCGAGGATTGCGGTTCGACCAGATTGAGCACCATCTGCGCGGCCACTGCCGCGTCGATTGCCGTGCCGCCCTGCTTGAGCACATCGCAGGCTGCCTTGGTCGAGGTCGGGTTGTTGGTCACGGCCATGTAGCTCCTGGCCATCACGGCTTTTTTTGGCGCATAGCCGGTGGCGATTTCCGGCGCACCCGGCGCGCCCGGCAGGATGACTGCTTCGCCGCCGGTGGTGCCGTCGAGTTCGCAGCCAGCCAGCTCGGATAGCGGAGTGTTGTCGCCGCCGCAGGCGGCTAGCGTGAGGGTGAGCACGGCGGCGATACTGCCGGCGCACATTTTTTTGACGGATAAGGACGGCGTGACGGACTGTCTCATGGAGGTCTCCGAGGATGCTGCTGATGGATTTCCGCTGGACGGACAGGCGATGACCTGGCGTCGCAGATAACGACGGATTGAATCGCGGATAGAAGTGCGGTGGCGTCCCGTGATGAAAAAAAGGGCGTCGCGTGACGTGCATGATTCCGGATGGAAGGGCATGCGACAAGGACGGGAAAAGCTGGTTGTCGCCGGTTGGTTACTTGTCGGTATAACACTTATACCCGATAACTTCGCCGGTTTGCACGGTCTATTTTCGCCGGAGGAGATGGCTGTTGGTGCCTTTTTTCGAGGCACCGAAAGTACCGGCTTGCGGCAGATTTTTGCGTGGTAATGTTGTTGACCAGGTATCAGAAAACACGAGGGTGTGCCTGATGCCTGATGCCGGGTGCTCTATGCCAACTTACCTGATGGTGGTCATAACAGTCGGACAGTTTTCTCGCGTCGGACTTTGCGCATCACGCCCATCAGTCCCAGCCCGGCCAGCAGCAAGGCATAGGTCGATGGCTCGGGAACCGGCGAGACGCTCAGCGTCGGTCCCCATTCTCCGTTGAGCCTATCGTTGCTGCCTTCTGGCTCCAGGTCGAACAGCGCCGTCGAGCCGCTCAATCCCGAATAGACATTGCCCAGATAGGTGATGCCGGGATGGCTGGAAAAATTCACGGCGTCG